>NZ_JBHXRX010000001.1:7364-276764 GCF_042714995.1 Streptomyces sp. NPDC058665 | reverse complement strand
CCCCCGAAGGGGCGCCGGGCCTCGGCGCGTGTACCACGGAGAGCCGCTGGACTCAGTGGCTGTGGCCGTGACCGCCCTGCGCGGCGTCGGCCTCTTCCTCGGCCGGCTTCTCGACGACCAGGGTCTCGGTCGTGAGGAGCAGCGCGGCGATGGAAGCGGCGTTCTCCAGCGCGGAACGGGTGACCTTGACCGGGTCGTTGACGCCGGCCTTCACCAGGTCGACGTACTCGCCGGTCGAGGCGTTGAAGCCGTGGCCCTTGTCGAGCTCGGCGACCTTCGCGGTGATGACGTAGCCCTCAAGACCGGCGTTCTCGGCGATCCAGCGCAGCGGCTCGACCACGGCGCGGCGGACGACCGCGACACCGGTGGCCTCGTCGCCCGTCTTGCCGAGGTTGTCGCCCAGCACCTTGGCGGCGTGCACCAGGGCGGAGCCACCACCGGAGACGATGCCCTCCTCGACCGCGGCGCGGGTCGCGGAGATGGCGTCCTCCAGACGGTGCTTCTTCTCCTTGAGCTCGACCTCGGTCGCGGCGCCGACCTTGATCACGCACACGCCGCCGGCCAGCTTCGCGAGGCGCTCCTGGAGCTTCTCGCGGTCCCAGTCGGAGTCCGTGGCCTCGATCTCGGCCTTGATCTGGTTGACGCGGCCGGCGACCTCGGTGCTCTCGCCACCGCCGTCGACGATCGTGGTGTCGTCCTTGGAGACCGTGACGCGGCGCGCGGTGCCCAGCACGTCGAGACCGGCCTGGTCGAGCTTGAGGCCGACCTCCTCGGCGATGACGGTCGCACCCGTGAGGGTGGCGATGTCGCCGAGCATGGCCTTGCGGCGGTCACCGAAGCCGGGGGCCTTCACCGCGACGGCGTTGAACGTGCCGCGGATCTTGTTGACGACGAGGGTGGAGAGCGCCTCGCCCTCGACGTCCTCGGCGATGATCAGCAGCGGCCGGGAGCCGCCCGCCTGGATGACCTTCTCCAGCAGCGGGAGCATGTCCTGGATGGAGGCGATCTTGCCCTGGTTGATCAGGATGTACGGGTCGTCGAGGACGGCCTCCATACGCTCCTGGTCGGTCACCATGTACGGCGAGAGGTAGCCCTTGTCGAAGGCCATGCCCTCGGTGAACTCCAGCTCCAGGCCGAAGGTGTTGGACTCCTCGACGGTGATGACACCGTCCTTGCCGACCTTGTCCATCGCCTCGGCGATGAGCTCGCCGACCTGCGGGTCCTGGGCGGAGAGCCCGGCGACCGCGGCGATGTCGGCCTTGTCTTCGATCGGGCGGGCCGTGTCCAGCAGCTCCTTGGAGACGGCGGCGACGGCGGCGTCGATGCCCTTCTTCAGGGCGGCCGGGGAGGCGCCGGCGGCGACGTTGCGCAGGCCCTCGCGGACCAGCGCCTGGGCCAGCACGGTGGCGGTGGTGGTGCCGTCACCCGCGATGTCGTTGGTCTTGGTCGCCACCTCCTTCACGAGCTGGGCGCCGAGGTTTTCGTACGGGTCGTCGAGCTCGACCTCGCGGGCGATGGTGACACCGTCGTTGGTGATGGTCGGCGCGCCGAACTTCTTGTCGATGACGACGTTGCGGCCCTTGGGGCCGATCGTCACCTTCACCGTGTCGGCAAGCTTGTTGACGCCGCGCTCAAGGGCGCGACGGGCGTCCTCGTCGAACTTCAGGATCTTCGCCATGGGAGCTTTCTCTTGTCCTCTCGAACGAACAACGAACTACGCCCCGGGCCGCCCGGCGATGCGGGGGCCAGGGGCGCAGCTCACAGCGGACTGTGGAATTACTTCTCGATGATCGCGAGCACGTCGCGAGCCGAGAGGACGAGGTACTCCTCGCCCGTGTACTTCACCTCAGTACCGCCGTACTTGCTGTACAGAACGACGTCGCCGACGGAAACGTCGAGCGGAAGACGCTCGCCGTTCTCGAAGCGACCCGGACCGACGGCCAGGACGACGCCCTCCTGGGGCTTCTCCTTGGCCGTGTCCGGAATAACCAGGCCAGAGGCCGTGGTCTGCTCTGCGTCGAGCGGCTGGACCACAATGCGGTCCTCGAGCGGCTTGATGGCAACCTTGGTGCTGGCGGTCGTCACGATCCGACCTCCCCCTTCGGAGATCTCACGGGGTTAACTGTCTGGGTGGCGCGACCGGGCTCGATCCGTCGTCGCGGGTGCCGGACCTGTCCTGTCACGCATTGGCACTCTCCAGTGGGGAGTGCCAGACATGACACTATGACCGCGATTAGCACTCGGTCAAGCTGAGTGCCAGTCGGGCCCCGCGCGCCGCCGCCGTCCGGCCCCCGTCCCGGGGCCCGAAGGGGCCGGTGAACCGGCTCAGACGTAGTCCTCCAGCTTCGCCACCGCGTACCCCTTGTCCGTGATCGTCTTCATGACGTGCCGGATCATGTCGGGCATCGAGCCCTTCCAGTCCTCCTTCCCGCGGAAATGCGTGAGGACGATGTCGCCGGGGTGCAGGTCCCGGTCCCACTCGCGCCACTCCATGTGGTCGGGGAACGCCTCGGACGACCACAGCGGAACCGCCTTGACGCCGCAGGACTTGGCGGCGCGCAGGGTGCGCGCGTCGTAGTTGCCGTACGGCGGCCGGAAGAGCGCGGGCCGCTTCCCGTACCGCTTCTCGATCTTCTCCTGCTGGCCGCAGATCTCCCGTTTCTGCTCCTTGTAGGAGAGCCCGGGGAGGTAGGGATGGGTGAGGGTGTGGTTGTGCAGGGAGACACCGCGGGACTGCATCTTCTTGAAATAGGCGTAGTTGTCGTTGATGACGTAGTCGCTGAGGAAGGCGCTGTACGGGATCTTCAACTCGCCCATCATCCGCAGCAGTTCGGGGTCCTTCTCGGCGCCGTCGTCGATCGTCAGGAAGACGACCTTCTCCTTGGTCGGGACCCTGGTGAAGACCGGCGGCAGGTTCGCGCCGCCCGTGACCTCGAAGCCCTTGCGGGTGGTGATCCGGGGCTTCGCCGTGGGCGGCGGAGGTGCGGCGAGCGGGGTCTTGGCGAGCTTCCACTTCTTCGCGGCCACGGCGCGCAGCGCCTGGGCCTTCGCCTGGGCTTCCGCCTGCGCCCTGACGGCAGCGGCGGCGTCCGCCTTCTTGCCGGCTCCGGCCCCCGGGGCGGGGCCGGCCCGGCCCGGTTTCTCCGGGGCCGACTCGACGGGTCCGCCGCCACCGCCGCCACCGTCCCCGCTCCGGCCGCCGCCGCTGCGGTCGCGGTCGCCGGACTCACCCGCGCAGGCGGTGCCGAGCGCGGCGATCAGGAGTACGGCGGCGACGGTGCGTACCCGCCGGCCGGGGTGACTTTTCCGAGCCTCTGAGGCTTTATTGTCGTTTTGTCGTACTAGTTGCATGGCGTCGCATCCTGTCAGCGCCCGGCCCACGCACCCGGCAGACACCGCCGGGGAGCGATGACGGTCGCCCGGCTGGCCCACAATGGCCCGGTGAACGACCGCACCCCCGCACCCCTGGCCCCGCTCCTCTCCGAGGAGGGCCAGGCCCTGCTCGCCGCCCTTCGCGACCACGACCCCGCCCAGGAGCTGGCCCTGGCGACCCGGCTGCGCCGTGACCACCCCGCCGAGCTGGTCTCGTCGGCGCTCGCGCAGGCCCGGCTGCGCCAGCGCGCGACCGCGAAGTTCGGCGAGCGGGACGCGTACCGCATGTACTTCACGCCCGACGGCGTCGAGCAGGCCACCCGCACCTCGGTCGCCGCCCACCGCGCGGCCCGGTTCCGGGCCATCGACGCCACGGGCGCGGGCCGCACGAGCACCGGCCCGGCGCGGATCACCGACCTCTGCTGCGGCATCGGCGGCGACGCGATCGAGCTGGCCCGCGCGGGGTTCGCCGTGACCGCCGTCGACCGCTCTCCGGAGACCTGCGAGATCGCCGCGCACAACGTCCGTACGCTGGCGCCCGACGCCCCGGCGCCGACGGTCCTGTGCGCGGACGTCATGACGTACGACCCGCACGCCGCGCCCGCTCCCGACGCCCTCTTCATCGACCCGGCGAGGCGCGGCGGCCGGGGGCGGATCTTCGATCCGGAGGCGTACTCACCGCCGCTGTCCTGGGCGATCGAGGCGGTACGTTCGGTCGGCGCCGGCGGCATCAAGATCGCGCCGGGCATCCCGCACGAACTGGTCCCCGGTGATTTCGAGGCCGAGTGGATCTCCGACGGCGGGGACGTCAAGGAGGCGGTGCTCTGGTATGACGCGAGCGCGCCCGCCGGCCCCGGCGCCCCCGGCCGGGTCGTGCCCGGCGCGCGGCGGGCCACCCTGCTCCCGGCCGGAGTCACGCTCACCGGGCGCGGGCTGCCGGACCCTCAGGTCAGGGCGGTCGGCCGCTATCTGTACGAGCCGGACGGCGCCGTCATCCGCGCCCATCTGGTCGCCGAGGCCGCCGACGAGCTGGCCGGCGGGCTGATCGACGAGACGATCGCGTACATCACGGCCGACGAGATTCTCCCGACGCCGTACGCGACCGCGTACGAGATCACCGACGAACTGCCGTTCAGCCTCAAGCGGCTCAAGGCCCTGCTCCGTGAGCGCGAGGTCGGCATCCTGACGGTCAAGAAGCGCGGCTCGCCGGTCGAACCGGAGGAGCTGCGGCGGAAGATGAAGCTCAAGGGCCGGAATTCGGCCACGGTCTTCCTCACCCGGGTCGCGGGCGCGCCGACCATGCTGCTCGGCCGGCCGGCCGGGAAGGCGTGAGTTCCGGCCCGTTCATGGCCGGAGTCCGGCGTCCCTGATCTTCGCCAATCACCCCGAACCCCCTTGCCCCCGAGCACATTTGAGAGGGTTTTGGGCCTCTGGACCCATGCCTGCTGACGTGTTCAGGACATAAGCTCCGCTGTGGGGCGGCTTGCGTGCGCCGCCCGAACGCCGCGGTTCATGAAGGTGGTTGGGGGCTCGGAATGGCTGGTTACGGGGGAACGTCGGCGTACGAGGGCGGGTGGACACCGCCGGACCCGTCGGGGCGGCGGGACATGCCCCAACTGCTCCAGTTCGCGCGGTGGTTGATCCACGCGCTCTTCGGCTTCACCGTGCTGGGCGGGATCGGCCTGCTTCTCTCGGCCGCCGACGCCGACGCGATGGACGCGGAGCTCATCGGCCTCACCGTGTGGGCGGCGGCGCCCGGCACGGCCGGCTGGCTGCTGTCCAGGCGGCTGTGGACCGGCGGTGTGTGGGAGTGGCGGGCTCTGCTCGCCGTCCAGGCGTGGCTGATCGCCGGAGGCATCTCCAACATCACCGAGGGCTCGGTCCAGGGCTTCACCCAACTCCTCCTGCCCATACTGATCCTCGTCTTCCTGAGCCGTCCCGAGAGCCGGGAGTGGATCCGGCTCGATGTCGAACGGCGGGCGGAGCACCGGCGGTTCTCGTTCGCGCGGTTCATCAGGTGGCGCAGCGACGGGGGCCAGACGGCGCTCGAATACCTCGGGCTGTTCGTCCTCGTCGCCGCGATCATCGTCGGGCTCACGGTGAGCGGCGTCGGCGGACAGATATCCAACGGCCTCCAGTCCGCGGTCTGTTCGATCACGGGCGCGGCGTGCCCGGCGGCCGACGGCGACTCGGTCGAGGCGGGCGACGACGGCCAGGACGAACCCGGCGGCGACCAGGGCGATCCCGGAAACCCCGACAACCCCGGTGACCCGGGCGATCCAGGCGATCCGCGGGACGGCGAGAACGGCGGCACCGTCCCCGTGAGCGTCGAGACCGACGAGGACCGCACCGACGCCGCCGCCGACGAACCCGGCTGGGAGGACGACCAGGCCGCCGCCGACGACGGCGATGACGGCGGGGAGGAGAAGGAGGACTGCGGGGGCTGGGGCTTCTTCTCCTGCGCGGGCGACCGGATCGGCCAGGTCGCCAAGGGCCTGGCGGTGGACGGCTTCTGGGGCGACGTCACCGGCGTCTGGGACCTGGTCACCGACCCCGGCGGCACGTGGGACGGGCTCAAGGACTACGGGAGCCACCTGGGCGACGAGTGGTCCGAGGACACCAAGGACGCCGGCGACAAGTGGGCGAAGGGCGACTACCTCGACGCGCTGACCGACTGGGGCGGCGCGTCCGTGAACACGGTCGTCTCGGTCGGCGACGACATCTTCGTCGGTGACGAGGTCCGCGACCGGTGGAACAACGGCGAGAAGACGCGGGCGGTCACCGACGTCGTATGGAACATCGGGTCCATCTTCATCCCCGGCTACAACGCGGCGAAGGTCGGCGGAAAACTCGGCAAGATCGGCAAGCTGGGCAAGCTCGGGAAACTGGGCAAGGCGGCCGACAAGGCGAGGGAGGCCGCCGAGCGGGCCCGGAAAGCCGCGGAGAAGGGCGACGTCAAGGCGGCCGACAAGGCGGCGAAGGAGGCCCAGCAGCACGCCGACGACGCCGAGAAGGAGCTGGCGGAGAAGGGCTGTGTGATCAGCTCCGGCCCGATCGGCGGCCGGCTCCCGGGCGGATCGGGCGGGCCCGGCGGGCCGGGCGACCCCGGCGGTTCCGGTACCAAGGCGCCCTCGCTCAGCGGCGGGGTCAACGCCGCCGGGCGGACCGTGGCGGTCTACCGGGCGAACGGCGTCCCCGTACTCCTGCCGTTCGAGAAGAAGTGCGACGGCGCGAGCCAGGAGGAGATCGACGCCGCCGAACAGGCCAAGAAGGACGCCGAAGCGGCGAAGGAAGCGCAGAAGGAGGCCGGCCGCAAAGCGGTCTCCAAGTGGAAGAAGCCGTCCTGGTACGGCGATCTGAAGAACCCCCGCAAGGGCTCCGCCGATCTCGGCGACGGCAAGTGGAAGACGAAGAAGTCGGTCGCGTACAACCCGGCGATGGAGCGCTGGATGCGGTTCCAGGAGCAGGTCTCCGGAGTGAAGCGCGGCAAGGAGTACTCGGTGAAGGACCCCGACACCGGCCGCGACGTCGACTTCGACGGATGGGACTCCGCCGGGCAGAAGTACAAGGAGGCGAAGTTCGGCTACGGGGGCAAGGTCCGCCCGGATGGCACTCTGGAACCCGCACAGGCCACCAAGTGGGTCGAGCAGGCGCGGCGCCAGGTACGGGCGGCGAACGGCAAGCCGGTTGAATGGAACTTCTCCAACAAGCAGGCCGCCGACGCCGCACAGAAGGCGTTCGACGATGCCGGGGTGGACGTGGACGTCGTCCACACGCCCTGGAAGAAGTGAGAAGCGGGAAGCAGGAGCACGATCGGAGTGGCGGGAGTGTCGAGCATGGCGAGCGAGACCATCGTGAAGGCGTCCTGGGGACCCAGGCCCGAGTCCTCCCAGGAGCTGGCCGGTCGCTGGCTGGCCCTGCTGGGGCGGCTGACGGACCTGTCGGGGGGCGACCTGGCCGAGTGGCGGTGGGACACCGACGGCGCCGCGCCCGGCGAAACCGTGCCGGATGAGGTGGGCGCCTTCGCGGCGGCGATCGAGGCGGCCAACCCGCACGACGACGCGGACGTCATCGGCCGCACGGGTGTCGTCGTGGCCAGGCGGCAGGACGGCGGATACGCGCAGCTCAAGGTGGGGGCGGGCGGTACGGACGGATACACCCCGTTCAACGCGACGCTGCTGCTCTTCCCCGGCTCCCCGGGCGCCGCGGCGCCGCTCGCGGGCCGGCTCCCCGAGGCGCTGGCCGCCGTGGCGGACGTCTGGGACGCGGACACCGGGAGCGCACACGACCGGGAGCTGTTCAACGCGCTGAGGTCCGCGTACGGCCTGCGGGCCTCCCACCCGCGCTGCGGCTGGGCCGTCTTCGTGTCGGCGAACCGGGCCGCGCGGGTCCCCGCGGACCTGGCCGCGCCACGCCTGGCAGCCGGGCCCGGCGGAGTCGTACTGAATATCGGTCCTTCCACGGACGCGGTGCTCGCGGCGCACAAGACGCTCGCCGACGCGGGCGCGCTGGAGCCGCTGCCCACGCCGGCGGACCGGCCGAAGCTGTGACCTCGGGGGCTTCGGGGGCCGGGGAACCGGGACGCGACCCGCTCGCGTTCAAGGCGGCGGTCGACGCGCGGACCGCCGCCGTCGAACGGCTCGCCACCGCGCCGTACGCCCCGCCGTGGCCGGACGGCGTGGACCCGGGCCGGTCCGGCGCGGGGGCGGACTTCGCGATCGTCGCGCTGCGGGTCAGCCCCGACTTCTACGAGGACGAGGACGGCGAACTCCACGCGGCCGTCATCAACGAGTACGAGACCGAGCTCTGGGGCGTCGTCCTCGCCCTCGACACCCGGTGGGGCGCACACCTGACCGTCGGCCTTGAGGAGGACGGCGACCGGCATCTGGCCGGGGAGCCGGTGCCGCCGTTCTACGCGGCCCTGTTCGAGCTGGGCTACTACGGCGACCTTCAGACGTGGCGGGTGGGCGGGCGGCTGGTCGCCGTCGGTGTGGGGCAGCCCGACGCGGAGGAGCCCGTGGTGCTGTTCGCGGCGGTCAGCGCCGCGCCGGCCGCCTGAGGACGCTCAGGCGCACCCGGTCTCAGGCGCACCCGGTCAGTCCTGGTCCTTGTCCCCCGGCTCCTTGGGCTCCTCCGGCTTCTTCTTCAACATCTCCGGTATCCCGGACGGCTCAGGCTTGGCGGGTGCCTCAGGCTTCTTGGACGTGTCAGCCTTCGCGCGCGTCTCAGCCTTGGCGGGCGCCTCAGGCGCCGTCCCAGCCGTCCCCGCCGTCTTCTTCGGCCCGCCGGCCTTCTCCTCCGCGCTCTTGAGCTGGGCGTCCAGCAGCAGCTGGTCCAGGTCGGTGATCTCGTCCGCGTAGATCTGCGAGAGCGGCTGCGGCCCGACGTACTGCTGGCAGTTGCACTGCGCGAGCTCGTACCGCTTCGGCTTCTTGTTCTCGTCCCAGGCCGTCGCCACTTCCACGTTCTCGTGGCACTTGCCCTGCTTGTCGTGCTTGGCGAGATGGTGCGTACACCCGCAGACGGGCTCCGGCGGCCTGTGTGACTCCTCCAGGGCGAGCCGGCCGCCCTCGACGAGCTTGATGCGCTCCACTCTTCGCTCGTGCCTGGTGCGCAGCGCGCTCCGGCCCGTGTCGGCGACCCAGCTGAAGCCACCGACCATGAAGAAGACGAAAATCCACCACAGCCAGTTCATCCGCCGCCCCTTCACCCCTGAAATGGCGCATGCGTTCCACCCAGGATAGAACGGACCGCGTAGGAACGACCTCAGAGAGCGGGGGGCGACTTCGGGACACATCCGGACATCACACGTCGCTCACGTCCCGTAAATCACCGTCTCAGCGGTGGGCGCCGCCGCGTCCGCGCTCGGGCGCCGGGCTCAGTACGTGCCCGGCCCACCGCTGGTGGAGTACGGCCCTGATCGCGCCGAGCACGCCGATGACCAGCGCTATCACGCCGGTCCCGACGAGATACGCCACCTCGCCCAGGCCCGCGGAATCCGGCTGGCCACCGCCGGTCAGGGCCAGCCCCAGCCCTGCGACGCACAGCGCTACGGACATTCCCAGCCACATCGCGCTGCGGGCACCCGCCCGCAGCCGGTGGTCGTTCTCGGGGTCGTACGCCAGTTCGGCCCAGGCGTCGAGCCTCTCACGTACGGCCTGGTCCCTGGCGACGGCGAACCCGGCGCCGATCATGGCCGGGACCAGGACCATCACACCGAGGACCAGTTCGACCAACCCAGTGATGTAGTCGGCTGTCCGGTCCTCGAAATGGCCGAGCCCGAGGCTGACCAGGATCCATCCCAGCGCCGCCCAGAGCCCGAGCGACCAGAGCAGCAGCATCCGGGTGACGGAGAGACCGTGCCGCTGCAACTCCGCCATCGCGGCGGCCCGGTCCGCGAGTAAGGACTCCAGGTCGGGCCAGTCGTAGAGGTCCTCGGGCGGCGGTGGGGGCGGCAGCGGCGCACGACGGAACATCCGGGGAGGTTATCGTCCTTGATCATCGTGGGGCGGACCGGGGATCACCGCCGGGGGTCACCACCGGGGACCACCGCCGCGTGGGCCATTCGGGTCAGAGCCCGGCGGCGCGCTCCTCCAGCAGCGTGCGTTCCCGTTCGTTGCGGGTCAGCCCCGCCGCCCGTACGAACTCGGCCCGCGCCTCCTCCGTACGCCCCAGCCTCGCCAGCAGATCCCCGCGCACGCTCGGCAGCAGGTGGTAGCCCTTGAGCGCGGGCACCGCCGCCAGCGCGTCGACCAGCGCCAGGCCCTCGGCCGGCCCCTCGACCATCGAGACGGCGACCGCGCGGTTCAGCTCCACGACGGGCGAGGGGGTGAGCGCGGCGAGCCGCCCGTACAGCGCGGCGATCGTGGTCCAGTCGGTGTCCTCGTACGTCGCGGCCCCCGCGTGACACGCGGCGATCGCCGCCTGGAGCGCGTACGGGCCGGGGACGCCGCCCAGCGCGCTCGCCCGGGTGAGGGCGTCCACACCACGGCGGATCAGCAGCCGGTCCCAGCGGGAGCGGTTCTGGTCGGCGAGCAGGACGGGCGCGCCGTCGGGGCCGGTACGGGTGGCCGTACGGGACGCCTGGAGCTCCAACAGGGCTGCCAGGGCGTGTACTTCGGGCTCCTTGGGCATCAGTGCGCTCAGTACGCGCGCCAGCCGCAGCGCGTCCTCGCAGAGGCCAGGACGCAGCAGGTCGTCCCCGGCCGTGGCCGAGTAACCCTCGTTGAAGATGAGGTAGATGACCTCCAGCACGGACGCCAGGCGCGCGTCGCGCTCGGCGCCGTACGGCACCTCGAAGGGGACGCCCGCCTTGGCGAGGGCCCGCTTGGCGCGCACGATGCGCTGGGCGACGGTGGGCTCCGGCACCAGAAAGGCGCGGGCGATCTCCTCGGTGGTGAGGCCGCCGAGCAGCCGCAGCGTGAGGGCGAGGCGCGCCTCGGTGGACAGGACCGGATGGCAGGAGACGAAGACGAGCCGCAGCAGGTCGTCGTCGATGTCGTCCGCCTCGGCGGGCTCGGGCGGCGGAACGGTTTCCTCAAGGGTGCGGCCGACCTCGGCGAGCTTGCGCGCGTACGTCTCGCGGCGGCGTACGAGATCGATGGCGCGGCGCCGGGCGGTGGCCATGAGCCAGGCACCGGGATTGTCCGGGACCCCTGATCGGGGCCACTGTTCAAGGGCGGCGACGAGAGCGTCCTGCGCCAGTTCCCCGGCGATGCCCACGTCACGTACGACGCGTGCGACAGCGGCGATGATCCTGGACTGCTCGATCCGGAACACCGCTTCCACCGCGCCCGCGCTGCCGCCGCCCTCGCCGTCTGCCGTCACGGCCACCCATCAGAACACCGGGGCGGGCGGACGGCAACGCGGGAGCGGCGCGCAGGCCGCGGTTACTCTCCGATCTCGCGCACCTGGACCGAGATCGTCCAGGTGTCCTCATGGACCTGGAGGAACCGCTTGCTCCATTCGACGGCCTCGGCCTGGTTCTTGGCCTGGATGATCGAGTACCCGCCGATGACCTCCTTGGACTCGGTGAAGGGCCCGTCGGTGACGGAGATCTTCCCGCCGGACCACAGGACACGGGTGCCCTGCGCGGACGGCGTGAGTCCGGCGGTCTCCAGCATCACCCCGGCCTTGTTCATCTCCTCGATGAGCGCACCCATGCGGTCCATCAGTTCGGCGCTGGGGCCCTCGGAAGGAGCGTTGTTCTCATCCAGGTGGATCGTGGTCAGATAGCGCGGCATGGTGACTCCTCGGTGTGCGGTGGCGGGGCTGTTTCCCGCCTCTCACCCTTGCGTCGAACAGGCCGGGCCGGGATCGACACACGCCGCGACTTTTCTTCGAAAAGTTTCCGGCGGCGGTCCGGATCAGTCCGCCGTCTCGAACCGCCAGCGGTGCACGGCCCGCGCCACCAGGTCATCGGCCGGCTCCGGGATCTCGGGCAGATCCGCGTCGTACGGCGCGTCCCACCAGGTCATCACCAGCACCCGGCCGCCGGGCGCGGTGAGCGTCTCGCGGCGCTCCGGGGCGGGGGCGAGGTCCGCTTCGCGGGCCCACTCCAGCAGGTCGGCGCCCCGCCCGGGGGCGGCCTTGGCCTCCCACATCAGCGCGACGGTCATGAGTCGGCGGTCATGAGTAGAGGTTCTCCTTGCTGACCTCGTGCACATGGTCGTGGTCGTGCGCGTGGTCGTGCGCATGGGCGGCCTGGCCCGGTACGTGCGTCTCCGTCACCGGCAGCGAGGAGTCCGCCGACAGGTCCCAGTCCGAAGCGGGCCGGTTCCGCGCCACCATCTCGGCGCCGAGCGCCGCGACCATCGCGCCGTTGTCCGTGCAGAGTCCGGGCCGCGGCACCCGCAGCCGGATGCCCGCCCGCTCGCACCGGTCGGCGGCCAGCGCCCGCAGCCGGGAGTTGGCCGCGACACCGCCGCCGATCATCAGGTGGTCCACGCCCTCGTCCTCGCAGGCGCGCACCGCCTTTCGCGTCAACACGTCCACCACCGCCTCCTGGAAAGACGCGGCCACGTCCCGTACGGGCACGTCCTCGCCCGCCGCCCGCTTCGCCTCGATCCAGCGGGCGACCGAGGTCTTGAGCCCGGAGAAGGAGAAGTCGTACGGCGCGTCGCGCGGACCGGTGAGTCCCCTCGGGAACGCGATCGCCGCCGGGTCGCCCTCGCGCGCGAGCCGGTCGATCACCGGGCCGCCGGGGAAGCCCAGTTGGAGCACGCGCGCGATCTTGTCGAAGGCCTCGCCCGCCGCGTCGTCGATGGTCGCGCCCATCGGCCGTACGTCCGCGGTGATGTCGGGCGCGAGCAGCAGTGACGAGTGCCCGCCGCTGACCAGCAGCGCCATCGTCGGCTCGGGCAGCGGCCCGTGCTCCAGCTGGTCGACGCAGATGTGGGAGGCGAGATGGTTCACGCCGTAGAGCGGCTTGCCGAGCGCGTACGCGTACGCCTTCGCGGCCGACACCCCGACCAGCAGCGCCCCGGCCAGCCCAGGACCGGCCGTGACCGCGATCCCGTCGAGGTCGCGGGCGCTCACCCCCGCCTCCTTCAGGGCGCGCTCGACCGTCGGCACCATGGCCTCCAGGTGCGCGCGCGAGGCGACCTCGGGGACGACACCGCCGAAGCGCGCGTGCTCGTCGACGCTGGAGGCGATGGCGTCGGCGAGCAGGGTCGTACCGCGGACGATGCCCACGCCCGTCTCGTCGCACGAGGTCTCGATGCCGAGGACGAGAGGTTCGTCAGCCATGGGTCCCTGTTCCTTGTGTGGGGACGCCCCGCTCGTCACGCATCGACAGGCGCATGACGAGGGCGTCGACGTTGCCCGGCTGGTAGTAGCCCCGGCGGAAGCCGATGGGCTCGAAGCCGAACCGCTCGTACAGCTTCTGCGCGCGGGGGTTGTCCACCCGCACTTCGAGCAGCACCTCCTCGCACTCGAAGGCGGTGGCGTGCTGGAGGAGATCGGTGAGCAGCCGGGAGCCGAGCCCGCTCCCCCATCGGTCGCGGGCGGCGGCGATGGTCTGTACGTCGCCGAGGCCACCGGCGGCGGCGAGTCCGGCGTAGCCGACGATCCGGCCGTCGTCGGCCTCGGCGACCACGTAACGGCGGGTGGCGGCGGGGCCGCGCGCATGGGCCAGCTCGGACCAGAACATGCCAGGTGACCAGGCGTCCTCGGGGAACAGCTCGTACTCAAGGGCGAGTACGGGCTCGATGTCCCACCAGCGCATCTCGCGCAGCGTCGTGTCGGTCACTTCGGGGTGACCACCTTGTAGTTCTTGGGCACCTGCGCGTCGGGGCGGCGCAGATAGAGAGGCAGCGCGGGGAGGAACGCGGCCTTGAGCGCGTCGCCGTCGCCCGCCGCGAGTCTCTCGGCGGCGAGGGAGGCGAGCGCGGCGGCGGACTGGTGCTCGGGCCCGCGCGCGTCCGGGAACTCCCCCGGGTAGAGCGTGCCGCCCGCCCCGACGACCGGCAGTCCGGCCAGCTCGGCGGCGATGTCGGCGGGCCGGTCGACGGCGGGCTCGGTCAGGCGCGTACGGGAGTCGGCGTACCGCGCCCAGTAGACCTCCTTGCGGCGCGCGTCCGTCGCGACGGCGAAGGGCTCGTCGAGCCCGGCGGCGTACGCGAGGCCGTCCAGCGTGCACAGGCCGTGGACCGGCACCCCGAGCGTCGAGCCGAAGGCCGCGGCCGTGACGAGGCCGACGCGCAGTCCGGTGTACGGGCCGGGGCCCACGCCGACGACCAGGTCCGTCACGGCCCCGAGCGCGAGACCGGCCCCGGCGAGGACGCGGTCGACGGCGGGGAGCAGCAGCTCGCCGTGCCGGCGCGCGTCGACCTGGCTCTCGGCGGCGAGGACGGAGACACCGTCGTGGAGGGCGACGGTGACGGCGGGCGTGGCGGTATCAACGGCGAGCAGCAGCACACAAACAGCCTACGGCTCCCCCGGGGGGCCGGGGTCTGTCGTTTGGATCAGGCGGATCAGGGACCGCGAGCCCGGACTGATCCGAACGGCAGACCCTGGGGCCGGGCACGGCACCTCAGCCGCCCCCTCGGCTGCTGCTAACGTCACCACGCAGACGTACGTACGAGAGGTGGATCAAGGTGTCCAGGAGCAGCTCGGGATTCGTGGCCGGGCTCACCGCGCTGGCCGTGGCCGCCGTCGGTTTCCTCGCGTACCAGGCGTCGGCGAACGTGCCGGACGAGCTCGCGTCGCCCAAGAAGCCGGGCTCGTCGGCGGCCGGTTCTCCGGCGGGCAAGGAGAAGAAGAAGGACGCGCACGCGGTGCCCGCGGCGTCGGGCACCGGTCAGCGCGTCGTCTACGCGCTGGCGGCGAAGCGCGTGTGGCTGGTGGGCAAGGCGGTGGGCCAGAAGCCGCGGACCTTCGTGGTCATGCCGAGCACGGTGAGCCCGCCCCCGGGCACGTATCAGGTCACCTCGCGCTCCGGGGAGATCACCGGGTCGGACGGGGTGGACATCGAGCACGTGGTGCGGTTCGCCAACGTCGGCCAGGTCGCGATCGGCTTCAGCGCGGCGGTGGACGGGACGATGGTGAAGCCCGACCCGAATCTGAAGACGGGCGGCGTGCGGATGGCGCCGGCGGACGGGGACGCGATGTGGACGTTCGCGCCGATCGGTTCGAAGGTCGTCGTCGTCCCGTGAACGGGACACCGGCCCAGCCCGGCTACGCCGCTTCCGCGCCCCCGTCGTCCTGGGCGCCCTCGTCGTAGGCACGCTCGACGTCCGCACGGGACTCGGTCGGCGGGGTCGATACGGCGCTGGCGGCGGCGCACGATGCCAGCAGCTCGCTCATCGACACGGACGACGGGTCAGGGGACGGGATCGTCGGCTCCGACGGTCGCGCTTCGGTGCTCTCTGTCGCCGACATGGATGCCTCCTGAGGCTCCGGGGGCAGGCCGGTTAGGCAAACCTAACCAACTCTCGTTCACCATGTGACCACGGCCGCACGGCATAGGCAACAGTTTACCGACGTCGTGTCGGAATCGACGCGGACGGCGTGACTCAGCTCACAGACGCGGTGAGGTCCACGTCCGCCCAGCGCCTGCCGATCCCGGTGAGGGTGACCACGCGCAGGTCGTGCTCCTCCACGGCGAGCGGGTCCGTCCCCGTCCCGCCCCCGAGCACCCGGTCGATCACCACCTGGAGCCGGTCGTCGGACAGCTCCTCGACCTTCCCCTCGCCCCACTCCACGACCACCACCGAGTCCGGCAGCGACACGTCGAGATCGAGGTCCTCCATCTCGTCGAGACCGCCGCCCAGCCGGTACGCGTCCACGTGTACGAGCGGCGGGCCCGAGGTCAGGGAGGGGTGCACCCGGGCGATGACGAAGGTCGGGGACGTGACCGCGCCCCGTACACCGAGCCCGGCCCCCAGGCCGCGCGTCAGCGTCGTCTTGCCCGCGCCGAGTGGGCCGCTGAGCATCACGAGATCGCCGGGGCGCAGCTGCGCGGCGAGCCGCCCGCCCAGCTCGCTCATCCGCTCGGGTGAGTCGACGGTGACACGGGCGGTGACGCGAGGGACGGTGGGTTCAGCCGCCGGGCTGTGCGGTGCTTCCATACGAACCCACGTTAATGGTTGCCGGCACGGCACCCGCCCGTACCAGCAGGTCCGCGAGCCGGTCGGTGACGGCCTCCGGATGCTCCAGCATCACCAGATGGCCCGCGTCCGGCACGATCACCAGTTCCGAGTCCGGCAGCAGGTCCGCCATGGCCTCGCTGTGTGAGCTGGGCGTGATGAGATCCCGGTCCCCGGCCAGCACCAGCACCGGGACCTCCATGAAGACCGGCAGCGCCGCCGACTTGTCGTGCTCGGTGAACGCCGGGTAGAACTCCGCCACCACGTCGATCGGCGTCCCCTCGATCAGCCGCTCGGCGAACCGCGCGACGGCCGGGTCCACGTCCTTCGAGCTGAACGAGTAGCGCTTGATCAGTCCCGCGAAGAGATCGGCGGTGGCCCGCCGGCCGCGCTCGACCAGTTCGGTCTGCGAGCCGAGGGCCTTCAGTACGCCGGGGAGCACCCGGCGTACGGCGTTCACACCGGCCACCGGCAGCCCGAAGTTGACCTCGCCGAGCTTGCCGCTGGAGGAGCCGACGAACGCGGCGCCGACGACCCGGTCCTGTATGAATTCGGGGAAGTTGTCCGCGAGCGCCATCATCGTCATGCCGCCCATGGAGTGGCCGACGAGAACGAGCGGGCCCTCGGGCGCCGCCTCGTCGATGACCGCCCTGAGGTCGCGGCCGAGCTGGTCGATCGAGACGGGGACCCCGTCCGGTCCCTGCTGCGCCGCGCCCCGGCTTGAGCGGCCGTGGCTGCGCTGGTCCCAGAAGACGGTCCGCACCAGACCGCGCAGCGCGGCGCGCTGGAAGTGCCAGGAGTCCTGGTTGAGGCAGTAGCCGTGGCTGAAGACGACGGTGACGGGCGCGGGGGCCTTGCGGCCGAAGAGTCTGCGGCGGCGCGGGGTGCCCGCGCCGGACTCGGGGTCGACGTCGTCCACCTCGAAGTAGAGCTCGGTGCCGTCGTCGGCGACGGCCGTGCCGGGGGTGCCGCGCAGGGAGCCGTACGGTCCCGTCGAGTCGAGCGCCAGCCGGGCCTTCTTGCGCATGCCGCGGCCGACCGTCATCCGCTCGATCGCGACGCCGGCCGCGGCCCCGGCGGCGATCACGCCTATCGCCGTGCCGGCGATGCCGGCCAGCCGCCACGTGCCGCCGGTGTTCACGGCCTTGGCGGCGTCGGCGGCGACCGCCACCACGCCCCCGGATTTGCTCTCGCTCAACGTCCCGCTCCTTGTGGTCCCACGTCGCCCCGGTCTCCGCCGTCTCCGCTGTTCTCTTGCCCATTCACATAGACGCGGGGAACACGCGGACCGATACGGGTCACGATCTCGTACGCGATGGTGCCTGCCGCCTCCGCCCAGTCGGCGGCGGTCGGCTCGCCCCGGTCGCCGGGCCCGAAGAGGACGGCGGGCGCGCCCTCCTGGACGGCGTCGGCGTCCGGTCCGGTGCCGAGGTCCACCACGAACTGGTCCATGGCAACCCGCCCGGCCACCCGCCGTACCTTCTCCCCGACGAGTACGGGGCCCCGGCCGGACGCGTGGCGCGGAATGCCGTCCGCGTATCCGAGGGGGATCAGGCCGAGGGTCGTCTCGGCGGGGGTGCGGTACTGGTGGCCGTAGCTGACGCCGTGCCCCTCCGGTACGCGCTTGACCAGCGCCACGGACGCGGCGAGCGTCATGACGGGCCGCAGGCCGAGCTCCGCCGATGTGCCGACCTCGGGGCCGGGCGAGATGCCGTAGACGGCGATACCGGTCCGTACGAGGTCGAAGTGCGACTCGGGGGCGGTGAGGGTGGCGGGAGAGTTCGCGATGTGCCGGACCTCGGGCTCGACTCCGGCCTTCTCGGCGTACGCGACGAGTTCGTGGAAGAGATGGAGCTGCGCGCCGACCGAGGGGTGGCCCGGCTCGTCCGCGCACGCGAAGTGCGACCACAGGCCGGTGACCCGGACGGTGCCGGCGGCCTCGGCGGCGCGGGCGGCGGCGACGAGTTCGGGCCAGTCGGCGGGCTGGCACCCGTTACGGCCGAGCCCGGTGTCGGCCTTGAGCTGAATCCGCGCGACCCGCCCGGCCTCCCGCGCGGCGGCGGTGACCTCGCGCAGCGCCCACATCCCGCTCACGGACATGTCGATGCCGGCCTCGATGGCCTCGCGCCAGGGGTCGCCGGGGATCCACAGCCAGCACAGAACGGGGGCCTCGATCCCGGCGGCCCGCAACGCCAGCGCCTCGTGCGGTGTCGCGGTCCCGAGCCAGCTCGCCCCGGCGTCGAGGGCGGCCCGCGCACAGGGCAGCGCGCCGTGCCCGTACGCGTCGGACTTCACGACGGCCATGAGCCCGGCACCAGGCGCGAGCCGGCTCCGCAGGGCACGGACGTTGCCGCGCAGAGCGCCGAGATCGATCTCGGCACGGGCACGAAGGGGCGAGGTGGGTACGGTTCCGGTCATCCGGAACAGTCTCTCAGAGCCCCCCGCACCCGCCGGAACACGAAGCTCCGCCGCGCGGCCGCCCGGAGGCGGTTCTCACTCGAAGAACTTGAGGCTGTATCCGACGGTGGTGGTGGCGCCGGGGACGTTGGCCCTGCGGTAGGTGGTGCTGCCCCACCAGACGGCCGTGCCGCTGTACCACTGGCGGTTGGCCCACGAGTACGGCGTGCCCTTGGCGACCGCGTGGAACATGGTCGGGAACCGGTTGCCGGACGGCGGACCCGCGGTCGCGTCGCCGCGCGGCAGGACGAAGGTGTGATGGCCGGGACCGTCGACGTTCAGCGTGGGGTCCCAGCCCTGCATCATGGTCGCGGCGTGCGAGCCGAACAGGCAGCCGTTGCTCTTGTACCAGTCCCACACGTACGTCGGATCGCCGCCGGCCCGCAGCCGCAGGTCGGCGATGCAGTACTGGTTACTCCAACTGCCGTTCGCGGAGTACACGATGTGCAACTGCCCGCTGGGGTCGACGACCGGCTGGGGCGCCTCGTTGATGTAGGGGTTGCCCACGACCCGCTCCCACGGCTCGCGCGGCTGCGATATGACGTACCGGCCGCCGGTGGTCGTGGTGGGACCGCTCATCCGGGCGATGTAGAGGTTCTGCTCGACGTTGGTGTCGCCGGACCAGCCGGACCACACGAACCAGCGCTGCCCGCCGAAGGTGAAGGGCGCCCCGTCGAGAGCCCACTTGTCGTTGGGCAGGGCGACCTTGGTGGCGGCGGAGTAGCCGCTGTCGGGGCTGGCCGAGCCGATGTGGTACATCCGGTGCGCCGCACCGGTGCCGGCGGCGAAGTAGATGCGGTACTGCCCATCGTGGTGCACGATCTCCGGCGCCCAGACCTCACCGAGGCCGCCGGTGTCCCGCCACACCTGGTGCTTGGGCGCGGTGGCCACGGCCTCCATGGTGGACGCCGTCCGCACCGCGATACCGCCGTCCACGGCCTTGGCGGAGACGTAGAGATCACCGACCTTGATCACGCTCGGGTCGGCGCCGCCGACAAGGGGCCCGCCGAGCGTGGACGGCTGATCGTCCGTCACCGCGGCAACGGCTTCGGCGGGTCCGGCGGCGGTCACCTGCCCGAAGACGGATGTGCCGAGGAGTACGAGGGAAACGACGCCGACGATCCATCGTCTGTGGGACATCAGAGCCTCCTGATCATGTTCACGACAAAGGAGAGCGCTCTCAATAGTCGCGACACGGTGACCGTCCGTCAATATGCGGTCACGGAAAATAGGCGCGAGGTTACTGCTAAAGTAGAAGTCAGTGGCTTCTATTTCAGCAGTCGCACCGAGAACCCGACATCGATCACCCTCACCGACCCGCCCGCAGGAGCACGAACAGCATGAAGACCTGGTTCATCACCGGCGGCACCCCCGGCGGATTCGGCATGGCCTACGCCGACGCCGCCCTGGAACTCGGCGACAACGTCGTCCTCACCGCCCGCCGCCCCCACCTGCTCGACGACTGGGCCGCCCGCCACGACGACCGGGTGCTCGTCCGCCCCCTGGACGTCACCGACGCACAGCAGACCGACGACGCCGTCCGGGCCGCCGAAGAGCGTTTCGGCCGTATCGACGTCCTGGTCAACAACGCCGGCCGGGGCTGGTACGGCTCCGTCGAGGGCACGCCCGACAGCGACGTCAGGGCCTCCTTCGAGCTGAACTTCTTCTCCGTCACGCGGACACTCCGCGCCGTCCTGCCGGGCATGCGGGAGCGCGGGAGCGGATGGATCATCAACATGTCCTCCGTCGCGGGACTGTCCAGCGTGCCGGGCTTCGGCTACTACAGCGCCGCCAAATACGCCGTCGAAGGCCTCACCGACGCGCTGCGCCACGAAGTCGCCCCGTTCGGCATCAAGGTCCTGGCCGTGGAGCCGGGCGCCTTTCGGACGCACGCGTACGCGTCGTTCGCCGACGAAGCCGTGAACGAGACGGTCGACGCGTACCTGCCCATGATCCGATCCGTCCGCTCCTCCATGATCGAACAGAGCGGTCAGCAGCCCGGTGACCCCCACCGCGGAGTGCGGGCTGTCGTGGACGCCATGAACAGCGCCGACCCGCCCCGCCGTATCGTCCTGGGCGCCGGCGGCTACGAGACCGTCCAGAGGCAGCTGACGGACATGGCGGCAGAGCTGCGCGCCTTCGAAGAGGCCTCGCGCGGCGCGGACCTCCCCCGGCACTCCTGAGAATCTGTTCGCGATCGGCGGGACCGTGTCCCCCGGGCTCCGACGTGCGGCGCCGCGTCGCGGTCAGCCGCGCGGCTGCTGCGTGCGGCCGGGGAGCCTGATGCCGTACTCCGCCATCTTGCGGTAGATGGTGGCGCGGCTCATGCTGAGCCGCTCCGCGGCCTGTGCCACCGTCGTGCCCGGCTCCGTCAGACAGCGCACGATCTCGTCGCGCTGGAGTGTCTGGAGTCGGCCCAGGGAGCGGTTGGTGCCCGTGAACACCTCTGCCGGCAGGTGGTGGGCGTCGATCACATCGGTCCGGGAGGCCGCGTCACGGACCACGCTCCGGAGCTGCCTGACGTTCTCGGGCCATTCGTAGGCGGTCAGGGTGTGTTCCGCGGCGCGGGTGAAGGTCACCGTGTGCCCACGGTGTGCCTGAGCGAAGTGGCGGGCCAGCGGCAGGATGTCGTCGGGACGCGAACGCAGTGTGGGCACTTCGACGACGGTGTCGACCAGGGAGCGGAGGGCCTCCGGTATCGCGGAGTACTCCACCGCCGTCAGGGCGAACGGTTGCGGACGGGGGGATCCCCCGGGGTCAGTGCGGCGGACGTCGCTGAACACCCGCGCCAGCTCGGTGGCCGCCCACGCCGGCAGGGTCTGCGTCCCGGAGACGATGACGCAGGTGCTGTCCTTGGCCAGCTCGGGTGTCCATAGCGTCAGCCAGGACGGTATGTCGTCCGGGGCCGGAGGCCGGGCGCTCAGGACGCGCCCTCTCGGCTCCGTCCGCCGGCGGGCGGCGGAGATCAGTGCGGTCTTCCCCGCGCCGGGCTCACCCACGACCGCCACGACCCGCCCCCGCGCCACGGCCGTGCCGGCCGCCGCGACGGCGTTCGTCCAGGCCGGGGAGAGCGGGTACCGCGCGTCGTCATGCTGCGGGGAGCGGTCCGCGTAGACGTGGAACACCTCTCCGCGCGGGGTCGGCCTGCTCCGGCGGCCGGACCCCCGGGCCAGCATGAGCGCGGCGGTGTTCCCGGCGGTGGCCTGCGCGAGCGCCAGCAGAAGCTCCGAGGAGGAGTCGGACCACGTGGTGAGATTGACGCTGCCGGCGAGTTCGCCGGTGAGCGGATCGAGGACCGGGACCGCGGCGCAGGTGTATCCGCGCAGCGCCGTGCAGTAGTGCTCCTGAGCCCGCACCAGTGACGGAACGCGGTCGGCCAGGGCGAGGCCGAGTCCGTTGGTGCCCGCGTTCTCCTCGGAGAAGTAGAAGCCGGGCGCCAGATGGACCCGGTCGAGGGAACGGTTGATCGATGCGTCGTCGCACAGACGGAACAGCACCAGACCGTCACGGTCGGCGATCATCATGCTGACCGGCTCGTTGGCGAGAGTTCTGCGCAGTCCCTGGAGGACTTCGTGACCGCACTCGTAGAGCAGTGAGGCGGTGTCCACCGACCCGGTGAAGACGGGCCGCATCTCCTCCGGCGACAGTCCGTAGTGCTCGCTGCGCTGCCACGAAGCGCGCATGCGCGGGGCGAGAGCCACCACGTCGCCGAGCGCCGTGCCGGGGGTGACGTACATGGGCGGTGTGGGCCGACGGTTCTCCACTTCGACCTCCTGAGGACGCGTCTTCGCGCCGTCGCTCCGAGCACGGTACTGCGTGAAGGCGCCTTCATCGCCAGGATGCGTGTCTCAAAAACGAGACGGACGACATTCTCAAAATGAGACATACGACGTCTTCCAGCCGTGGGGCGACGCTTCCTACTGTGCCGTTCCGAACCTGCTGAGAGCCATCACGGGCCTGGAGGGACGCACATGTACAGCAAGAACGGCGAGGACTACTTCATCGTCGACGCGCACATCGCGCTGTGGGACGCACGCCCCGAGAACCAGCTCAACGTCCATGGAAAGCAGTTCATCGACTGCTTCTACGACTACCACCGCAACCTGAGCCCCGAGTCCGAGCTGTGGCCGTACGAGGAGTACCTCTACTACGGCGGTGAGCGGCTGATGAAGGACCTGTTCACCGACGGCCACGTCGATCACGCCATCTTCCAGCCGGCCCGGCTCGGGGCCTTCTACCGAAACGGTTTCGGCCAGACCGAGGAGGCGTTCGCGCTCACCCGGCAGCACCCCGGCAAGCTGACCTACAACCACTGCTGGGACCCCCGGTTCGAGCAGGCGGGGCTGGACCAGCTGCGGCGGGACGCCGAGCGCTTCCAGCTCAAGGGCGTGAAGCTGTACACCGCCGAATGGCACGGCGACTCGCGCGGATACAAGCTGGACGACCCCTGGTCCTACCGCTACCTGGAAGCGGCCCAGGAACTCGGCATCACGAACATCCACGTCCACAAGGGGCCGACGATCCGGCCGCTGGACCGGGACGCCTTCGACGTCGCGGACGTGGACAAGGTGGCGACCGACTTCCCGGAGCTGAACTTCGTCGTCGAACACTGCGGCCTCCCCCGCCTGGAGGACTTCTGCTGGATCGCCACCCAGGAGCCGAACGTGCACGCCGGCCTCGCCGTCGCCATGCCGTTCATCCATACCCGGCCCCGCTACTTCGCGCAGATCATCGGGGAGTTGCTGTACTGGCTGGGCGAGGACCGCATCCAGTTCTCCAGCGACTACGCGCTGTGGACACCCCGCTGGCTCGTCGAGCGGTTCGTCGACTTCCAGTTCCCCGCGGACATGACGGAGTACCAGCCGCTCACCGTGGCGCAGAAGAAGAAGATCCTCGGGCTCAACGCGGCGGCCATGTACGGGATAGAGGTACCGGCCCGGTGCGCCGTCGCGGAACCGGCGGCGGCCTGACATGCCCGCCGGACCACGGCCGACAGGGGCACTGGAGCGAGCGGCACGCGCGGCGCTGGACGGCGTCTTCGACCCCGAGCTGGACGAGCCGATAACCGACCTCGGCTTCGTCCGCTCCGTGGTGGTCTCGGGCCGCCGGGTGACCGTCCACCTGCGGTTGCCGACCTCCTTCTGCTCCCCGAACTTCGCCTACCTCATGGCCTCGGACGCCAAGGACGCCCTGACGGCGCTCCCGGGCGCGGAGGACGTCGTCGTACTGCTCGACGACCACCACGACTCCGAGCTGATCAACCGCGGTCTGGCGGCGGACGCGGGCTACCGGGGCACCTTCGGCACCGAGGCCGAATCCGACCTGGACGAGCTGCGGGAGACCTTCCGCCGCAAGGCGCACACCGCGGCGATGGAGCGGGCGATGACCTCGCTGCTGCGGCAGCGCCCCGGCCTCGGCGAGGAGCGGCTGTACGACGTCGTACTCGGCGACCTGCCCGACGGGCCGGGGACCCGCGCCCTGCTGCGCCGCCGGGCCGCACTCGGGCTGGGCACGGCGCCCGCCGACCCCGTCCTCGTGGACGAGCACGGACGCCGCTTCCCGCCGGGAGAGATCCCGCTGCGCCTGAGGTTCGCCCGCGCGGTCCGGATCTCGGTCGACGGGAACGCGCACTTCTGCCGCGGTCTGCTGCGCACCCGCTATCCCGGCTCCGCGGCCGACCAGACCCCGCGCGAGTGGGATTCCGCACCCGCCGCGTCCTCAGTGAAGGAGCACATCTCATGAAGGCAGTCCAGGTCGTGGGCTACCACCGCAGCCTCGGCATGGCCGACGTACCCGTCCCCGAGATCACCGGTCCCCACGACGTGATCGTCAGGATCGGCGGGGCGGGCGTCTGCCGTACGGACCTCCACATCCTGGAGGGCCAATGGGCGCAGAAGTCGGGGGTGGCGCTGCCCTACACCATCGGGCACGAGAACGCAGGCTGGGTGCACGCCGTCGGCGGCGCCGTCACCAACGTCGCCGAGGGCGACAAGGTCATCGTCCACCCGTTGATCACCTGCGGTCTGTGCCCGGCCTGCCGCCGGGGCGACGACGTCCACTGCGCGCAGAGCCTCTTCCCCGGCATCGACACCGCCGGCGGCTACGCCGAGTACCTGAAGACCTCCGCGCGCAGTGTCGTACGCCTCGACGACTCCCTCGAACCGTCCGACGTCGCCGCCCTCGCCGACGCGGGCCTGACCGCGTACCACGCCGCGGCCAAGGCTGCCCGGCGGCTGCGGCCCGGCGACACCTGCGTCGTCATCGGCGCGGGCGGACTGGGCCACATCGGCGTACAGGTGCTCAAGGCCCTCACGGCGGCCGAGATCGTGGTCGTCGACCGCAACCCCGATGCGGTGAAACTGGCCGAGTCCATCGGTGCCGACCGTGGCGTACTCGCCGACGGCGGGCACGTCGACCGGGTGCTTGAGCTCACCGGCGGCCAGGGTGCCGAGACGGTCGTCGACTTCGTCGGCGAGGGCGGCGCGACCGGGGAAGGCGTACGGATGCTGCGCCGAGCGGGTGACTACCATATCGTCGGTTATGGGGAGAACATCGATATACCGACGATCGACATCATCTCCACCGAGATCAATTTCATCGGCAACCTCGTCGGCTCCTACACCGACCTGTGCGAGCTCATGGTGCTCGCGGCGCGCGGCCGGGTCCGCCTGCACACCACCAAGTATCCGCTCGACCGCTTCCAGGACGCCCTGGACGATCTCGGCGCCGGCCGGGTCCGCGGTCGCGCGATCCTCGTCCCGTGACCGCGCCCGGAGCCCGTTTCGGCCCCGGAGGCCGGGCCGGAACACGCTGCTCCAGGCCCGCCGGACCTCTCCCCGACCCCGATATCTCGACCCGTTCCATACGCGGCGTCACTTCGGAGCCGCACCCGCACAAGGAGGAATCATGACGCGCGCACTTCGTACCGTCATCAGCCCCGGCCGCTATGTCCAGGGCAAGGGAGCGATACACAGGCTCGGCGAGTACCTGAAGCCCATCGGCTCGACCCCGCTGATCGTCGCCGACGATCTGGTGTGGGGCCTGGTGGGCCACGACATCACCGCCTCGCTGAAGGCCGCGGGGCTTCCCCTCGTACGCGAGAAGTTCAACGGCGTCCCCAGCGCGAACGAGGTCGACAGGCTGGCCGACGCGATCAAGGCGACCGGTTCCGACGTGGCGGTGGCGGTGGGCGGCGGCAGCACCATCGACGCGGTGAAGGCGGCCGGCCATGTCGCCGGGATCCGCTGGGCCAACTGCCCGACCGTCGCCTCCACCGACGCGCCGTGCAGCGCGCTGTCGGTGATCTACACGGAGAGCGGGGAGTTCGAGGAGTACCGCTTCTTCCCGCGCAACCCCGACCTCGTCCTGGTCGACTCCCAGGTGGTCGCGAACGCGCCGGTCTCGCTGCTGGTGGCAGGGGTGGGCGACGCCCTCGCCACCTGGCTGGAGGCGCGGGCCACCGCGCGGTCCAACTCGCAGACGATGGCCGGCGGGCTGCCGACCCTCACCGGCACCGCGCTCGCCCAGCTCAGCTGGGACGTGCTCTGGGAGAACGCGCTGCCCGCGATCCAGGCGGTCAAGGACCGACAGGTGACCCCCGCCGTCGAGAAGGTCATCGAGGCCAACACCCTGCTGTCCGGCCTGGGTTTCGAGTCCGGCGGCCTGGCCGCAGCACACGCCATCCACAACGGGCTCACCGCGGTCCCGCAGACCCATGGCCTGGCACACGGGCAGAAGGTCAACCTCGGGTCCCTCGCCCAGCTCGTCCTGGAAGGGGCACCGACCAGCGACATCCGCGAGTTCGTGGAGTTCACCACCCGGGTGGGTCTGCCCACCACGCTCACCGAGGTCGGGCTGGCCGTGGACGACGACACGGAGCTGCGAACGGTCGCGGAGGCGGCGACGGCGGAGGGCGAGACGATCCACTCCATGCCCTTCGAGGTCGGCGCCGATGACGTGGTCAGCGCGCTCAAGTCCATCGAGCGGTTCGCCTCCCAGGTCCGCGAGGACGCGGGACTGCCGGCACCGTCGCGCCATGAAGCCCACTGACCCCGCACCGGCCACCGTGAGAACACCACCCTCGTCCGGCACCGCCCGGCGCACTCGGGAAAGAAGATCCGCATGATCGGCGCCGGACAGGTCTTCCTCAGCGAACTCATGGGTACGGGCATGCTGATTCTGCTGGGATGTGGTGTCGTCGCCAACGTCGCCCTCGCCAGGAGCAAGGGCTTCAACGGCGGCTTCCTGATGATCAACTTCGGCTGGGGCCTCGCGGTCTTCGCCGCCGTGTACGTGGCCTACGAGTCCGGAGCACACCTCAACCCGGCGGTCACCGTCGGACTGCTCGCCGCCGGACAGAGCCTGGGCGGCGCGGCGCACGTACTCGCCTATCTGGGCGGGCAGTTCCTCGGCGCGTTCGTCGGCGCCGTGCTCGCCTGGGCGGCGTACCGCGACCACTTCGACGACCCGGAGTCGGACCCCGGCGCCAAGCTCGCGGTCTTCTCGACCGGTCCGGCGATCGCGCGCCGCGTGTCCAACCTCATGACGGAGTTCATCGCGACCTTCGTGCTGATCTTCGTCGTCGTGGCCTTCGGCAAGACACCCTCGGGGCTGGGACCGCTCGCGGTGGCCCTGCTGGTCGTCGGAATCGGCGCGTCCCTGGGCGGCCCCACGGGCTACGCCATCAACCCGGCCCGCGACCTGTCCCCCCGCATCGCACACGCCCTGCTGCCCATCAGGAACAAGGGCGGAAGCAACTGGAGCTACGCGTGGATCCCGGTGCTCGCCCCCCCTGGCGGGAGGCACGGCAGCCGGCCTCCTCGCCCACGCGGCGGGCTTCGTGTAGGCGTCGTCACGTCTCGGCCGGGGGCCGCCCGCGCGAAGGACACGGGCGGCCCGCCGACGCCGGGAACAGACGCCGCTCCGCTCAAACGGCCCCGAACTGCCCGGCCTTGACGCCCGCCACGAAGGAAGCGAAGGAGTCGGCGGGGAAGTCGAGGACCGGGCCGACCGTGTTCTTGGAGTCACGGACGGGGACGACGCCATGGGTGGCAACGAGGTTGGCGGCGACCTCGACGCAGTCGCCGCCGTTGTTGCTGTACGAGGACGTGAACCAACGGGGGGACTCGGTCGTGGTCGTCACGGGGTGCCCTTTCGCAGCTGATTGATCATGTCTACGGAGGCTGCTTGCGACAGCGCTTCGCCCTGTAGTTGATGGTAGGCCGTCAACATGGGAAGCACGGAGGCACTTTCGCGGTCCAAGTGTCCCTGGGCTTGGGACTCCGCGTAGCAGATCACGGACCGATCGGAGAGCGTCAAAAGGTTCACGGGCAGATCGAAGGTGCGCCGCTCGCCCATTTCGTACGGGGCCATCTGTAGCAGGGTGTTGGGCAGTTCGGCGAACTCGACCAGACGGGCCAACTGGGCAGCCATGATGGCGGTCCCGCCAACGGGCCGGCGGATGCAGCTTTCGTCCATCGTCACGAACACCATGGGTGGCCGGGGCCGCTCCAACGCCGCCTGCCGTTCCATCAGGAACGCGACTCGTTCCTCTGCTTGATCGGGGGTGATCGCCCCCCGCCTGACGGCGCTGTCCGCCAACACCCTTGCGTAGTCAGGTGTCTGCAAGAGGCCGGGCACAATCCCGATGTTGTAGAGCCGGATCTCTACCGCTCGGCCCTCATACCCCACGTACTCCGGGAAGCCTTCCAACAACGATCCCTGTCGGATGTCGCGCCATTCGCGCTCGAACGAGTCCGTGGAATCAACTGTGCCGAAGGCGAGGTCGAGTTCACGGGAGAAGCGAAGGGTCGGCGGTTTGCGACAAGTTTCGACCGCAGAAACATGCTGGCTGGAATATGACAGGTACCCGGCCAAGTCCTCCTGGCTCCACCCGCGATCCTCGCGAAACCGGCGAATGCGGGCACCGTAGGCCGCCCGTGGCGAGCTGTCCGGGTTCAGATCCTTGCGGTTGACCATGCGTCACCCTCCCCTTCCTTCGGTCACGATTAGTTGAAGGAACCCCAACTCTAGGTCACGCTGAGCCGCCTTGGTAGTGAAACGACTACGGAGAGGTGTGGGCGCCATGATGGACAACGCGCAGGAGACCGTCGCGGGCACGGTCGGGGACGACGTGAGAACCGTGCACAGACTCCGGGTCATCGGCGAGCACAAACGCCAGGCCGTGTGCGGGGCAAGCGATCCCGGCGGCGTGACCGACGTGTGGCTGCGCGCCGTCAACTGCCCCGCCTGCCTCACCACCGACTCCCACCGGGAGGCGTGACGATGCCGCCCGCCACCCCCTACGTCGCCGCGCGCAGCACCGATGTGGGCCCGCGCAAGGCCGAGTTGACCGTGGAGTTCACCGCGAAAGGCCCCCGGCTCGCCTACACCCACCCCCGCCCCGGAGACCGCGACCGCCACGGAAACCTCTGGATCCGCATGCAAGAACCCACCGAACCCGGCCGCATCCGCTACGACTCCATGCACCCCGCCCGCCAACGCACCTGCATGGAACAGATGCTCTGCCAGATCTGCGCCCAGCCCGCCGACCGGAACAAACACGGCTGGCTCTTCATCGACTGGCGCCGCCCGGACTCACCCCTCACCTGGCCCGAGAAATCCATCACCGCCATGCCACCCCTATGCACCGAACACGTCCAACTCTCCCTGCACCAGTGCCCCTTCCTCCGCCACACCCAACACGCCGTCCTCCGCGTCCGCAAACCCCACCTCCACGGAGTCTCCGGCACCCTCTACCGCCTCACCGAACATGGCTGGCACACCTCCGAAAACGACGCACTCGTCCCTTACAACAAACCCCAACACCCCGGCATGCTCGCCACCCGCCTCCACCGCCAGCTACGACACGTCACCGCCGTAGACACTCCTTAGTCGCAAGCCGGGCATCCGCGAGCGTCACCGTCGCGTACGACGGCGGGCCGCCGGCGGAAGCCCTACGTAGCCCTGACCAGCGACAGCGATCGCATGGCAGGTCCTACTCGATTGCGGTGCTTGAATGGACCGTCGTTCCTGGTCTGGCAAGGAGTAACGCTGTGCCCCTGGTGTCTGTCGTGATGCCCGTGTACAACTCGGCACCCACCCTCGGCGCAGCCGTCCGATCGGTACTCACGCAGACTCACAGCGACCTGGAGCTCCTGGTCACCGACGACCAGTCCTCCGATGGCTCCATGGACCTGCTCCGCGAGTTCGCCGAGCAGGACGAGCGCGTCCTGCCGGAGTCGGCACCCGAACAGGGAGGTGCGGGCCGGGCCCGCAACCTCGCGATCGAGCGGGCCCGCGGGGACTACATCGCGTTCCTCGACTCCGACGACATGTGGCTTCCGGAGAAGACCGAGAAGCAACTCGCCTTCGCCTCAGAGGCCACTGCGCCGTTGACGTTCACCTCGTACTTCAAGATGGACGCCGACTACGACGGCGAGAGCACCGACTGGATTCCGAACGGGCGGGTAATCCGTGCGCGGGAGCACGTGGACTACCGCGCGATGCTGCGCCGCGACTACATCGGCGCCTTGACGGCCATGTACGACCGCAATGCCCTGGGCACAAAGCTGATGCCCGAGATGCGCAAGCGCCAGGACTACGCCCTCTGGTTGTCGATCATGCGAGACGGCGCTGACGCCCGGGGCCTGGTTGAACCGCTTGCGGTGTACCGGGCTCACCAGGCGGGATCGCTGTCCTCCAACAAGCTGTCGCTCGTGCAATACAACTGGGCTCTGTACCGCGAGCACGAGCATCTGTCGGTCCCACGGGCGACGCGGGCACTGACAGGGGCTGTATGGCAGTCGCTGCGCAACTCGCGCATCTAACGCGCACGGGCCCGTGGAGCCGTGTGCGCAACCGTTTCCGGGGGTGCCCGACCGAGTCCCGCCCCGTGGCCGTGCCGCGTGCTCGGGGGCGGGACTTGGTAGTAGGTCACCCGGTGTGCCGTCGGCCGGCTACGCGGCAGAGCCGTCGCCGGCCCTCGCTCGTAGGAACAACTGGAGAAGCAGCCGCCTGTCGGAGACCGGGACGGTCTCCTGACCGCTGTGGAGCGCCTCCCGACCGTGCAGGAAGCGGCGCTGATTCACGATGAGGTAGTCCCCGGGCTGGAGCATGAAGGAGACCTGCCCCCGGACGAGTTCTCCGGCGAGGCTCCTGCATGCGGATCCAGAGGGCCCACATCGGTGCTGCGGCCGGCGACGTACGGGGTGGCGGACGGCATCGACACGCCTCCCCGTCGGTGGTGGGTGGCGGGGCAGTTCACGGCGCGCAGCCACACGTCGGTCCCACCGGACCCGGCCGCGTCCGCTACGACTCCATGCACCTCGCCCGCCAACGCACCTGCGTGGAACAGATGCAGTGCGGCTGGCACGCCCGAGAACACGACGCACTCACCCCCTACAACCAACCCCAGCACCCCGGCATGCTTGCCGCCCGCCTCCACCGCCAACTACGACACATCACCGTCGTAGAGACCCCTTAGTCGCAAGTCGGGCATCCGCGGGTGCCGCAGGTGCTGCCCGTCGCGGTGGATGTGCAGCTCGAACGTCTCCGGCTCCGGTCTGCCGGCCGCGTCGTAGGCGTCCAGGACACGCTCGACGCGCTCCCACAGCTTCACCGCGCCGGCCTCGCGCACCTGCCACGCGCCGTCGTCCGGGGTGAGGGTGGCGGCGGAGCCGGTGACGACGTCGACCAGGTGCACGACCTCGCCGACGGTGGTCATCTGGGCGTCGGGCACGGCGCATTGAGCGAGGAACCGCAGGTGGAACGCCTCCTGGGTGGCTGCGTTGAGCCGTTCGGGGCCGTGCCGCGCGATGCGGGGCTTCGCGGGGAGTCCCGCGGCCCAGTGGGCGGGATTGCCGAATGCGGGCGCCGCGTGGGTGCGGGCCGGCATGAAGGACACGGTGCCATCCAGCAGATGCCCCTCGGCGGTGCCGTCCGCGGCGACGGTGAGCAGGACGCGGGCGTACCCGTAGAGCCAGCCCGACAAGGTGAGCAGGATCTTCCCGCCCGGCCGGGTCTGCGCGATCAGTGCCGGAGGCACGGCGCGGAAGGAGCAGGCGGCGACGATCCGGTCGAACTTCGCCTCCGGCCAGTAGCCGTACAGTCCGTCGGCCACGGCCAGGGTCGGGGTGTAACCGCACCCGTACAGCGCGCTCGCGGCCGTCTCCAGCCGGTGGGGGTCCACCTCGATGCTCGTGATGCCGCCGGAGCCGAGCCGTTCGCAGGCGAGCGCGGTCGAGTAGCCGGTCCCGGTGCCGATCTCCAGCACCGTGTGCCCCTCGGCGATCTCGGCATCCGCCCACATTCGTACGACCAGGGAGGGCAGCGTGGAAGAGGAGGTCGGTGCGCCGCCGTGGCGTACGGCGGGCCGCGTCCAGTCGGGTTCGTCCCCGTCGAACTGCGTGATGAGCGTGGTGTCAGAGTACGCGGCGGCCAGCCAGCGGCCCTGGTCGAGTGCGGCGGTGACCGGCTCCCACACCGTCAGCCCAGGCCCGTCCCGTTCGCCGACCGGCAGATGGAAGCCAGGCACGAACCGATGCCTGGGCACCGTCTCCACGGCCTGCCGCCAGCCCGGATCGGCGAGGACGCCGTTCTGGGCAAGGTCCTTCGCCATCGCCTCCCGCAGCCGTTGGGCGTCCTTCTCCAGATCGGCGAGCGTGGTCATGGCCTGCCGCCTCCTTCCGTGCTCAGGATGTCGGCGAACGCGGCCGTGATGGCCGGCGCGTCCGGGAGCCAGCCCCACTGGCCGTTCGGATTGCACTCGATCGCGGTCCAGTGTGCCGGGTCGTCCCCGTCCCCGGTCAGGGCGAAGTCGAAGCAGCCGAAGCGCAGGCCGAACGACGCCAGATAGCTGTGCAGGGCGGCCTCGATCCGGGGCGGGACGCCGATCGGGGCATGAACCAACTCGTCCCAGTCGCCCCTGCGCCAGTCCAGGGCGCCGTCCGGTGCCGCGACTTGCTGAGCGAACACCTTTCGGCCGACCACGGTCACCCGCACGTCCGTGGTCTTGGGGATCTCGGCCTGGAAAAGCTGTGCGGTCACCGCGAGTGTGTGGTCGAAGGTCTCCGGACGGATTCGCTGGGCCCAGATCGCCCCGGCGCGCCCGTCCCCGTCAGGAGGCAGGCCACGGAACGTTTTGCAGATGACGTGCTCGTGGTCGGCCGCGAACTTCCGTGCCGCCTCGACGTCGTTGGTGACAAGGGTCGGCGGGATCGCCAGGCCGAGCTCGGCGAACCGCTGGAGCTGTACGGGCTTGAAGTCGGCGCGGGCCACCGCTGACGGGTGGTTGACATACGTCGCACGGCGCAGCTGGTTCAGGACGCCACCGAGCCCGTGTCTCGCCTCGGCCACGGCGAACTCGCGCTGCTGCTGCGGCAGTTGCTCGAACCGGGCGACGTACGGGGTGGGGCGGCGGTAGTACACCGCCGCCACCTCACCCAGCTCCACCTCCCTGGTCGCCGTACGCAGTCGGCCGCCCCAGGCCGAGTCCTCCCCACCGATGCGGAACCCGAAGGTCAGTGCAGGCCCGATGTCGGCGGGATCGACGCGCGCCACAGCCACCTCACGCTCGTTCAGCGCGCCGACGACCCGGTCCGCGGTGATGTCTTCGAGCGCGGTGAGGACCAGGACGGTGTGGGCCATCGGTCAGTCCGACTCGTAGTCGGTGGTGTTGTCGTCCTGCGTCTGCGACACCGGGAGCTTCCCGTCACCGCCCCCGGACATCGACGCGGTACCGGTCGTCTTCGAGGTGCCGTGCTTTCCCATCTCGACGGGCCGGCCGAGGGTGTCGGTGTAGCGGGCGGTCTGCGTGACCGGGTCGAGCGTCACCGTCGCGTACGACGGCAGGCCGGCCGGAAGCCGGTCGGTGACCAGTCGCATCGCCCACGGAGCCTGGAGTGCGCGCATCGCCATGCGTCGCCCCTTCCTCGTCTTGTGCCAGCAGGAGCCGACCGGACGCGTCCGGCGGCAACTCGATTACAGAGCGACAGGCCTCGTCGCGCCATCGTTCGGGCGTCATCCCCCTGTCATCCCCCTCCGCCGGATCGACCGGCGGCAGGGGCATCCGACTGCTTTCATGAGAGACGTGGACGAACTCATCCGGCATCCTCTGGCCTACGCGCGACGGATGCGGGGCTGGTCCCAGTCCGACCTCGCCCAGCAGATGAGAAGAGCCGCCGGCCGCCGCGGGCTGCGGGCCGGCACGTCCCGTCAGCGCGTGTCCCTCTGGGAGAAGCGCGTGGCCCCCGACGAGTTCTCCCAGCTGCTCCTGTCGGACGTCTTCGACATCCCCTACGCACAGGCGACGGCTCTGGGCTGGCCTCACTGGCTGCCCGGCCACGAGACCCCCGCTCCCCTCGGCGCCGGGCTGACCGTCGCCGTTCTGAGAAAGGCCGTACGGATGGCAGCCGACCGCCGCACCTTCCTGGCCCTCGCTCCGGCCGCTCTCGGCTCGCTCGCCCTCCAGTGGGCCACGACAGAACCGGCACCGGCCGGCGGCGTGACCACCGGACGCCCGGTGGACCCCGCGTTCGTCGGCTGGCTGGAGGAATCGGCCCACGGTCTCACCGGCATGTCCACGGCACACCGGCAGCACACAAGTCCCCTTCTGGACGGGCACCTCGAAACCGTCGTCGACCTGCTGGAGCACAGCAGCTACAACCGCGCCCTGGGCAAGCGCCTGCACACCCTGGCCTCCTCACTCGCGGGGACCGTCGCCTGGCACCGGTTCGATCACGAGCACCACGCCGCGGCCACTCGTTACTGGCACGCTGCCGTGCACTCCGCCCATGAGGCCGGAAACACCGACATGGGCGCGGGCGCGCTCTCCGACATCGCCTACCAGAGCATCTGGCTCGGCCGGCCGGCCGCCGCCGTCGACTGCCTCGGCCACGCGCTCTCGCGCACCACGAACCCCACGGCCCGCTCCCTGCTGTCGCTGCGCAAAGCCCGAGCGCACGCGATGCTCGGCGAAGCCCGGGAGTGCTACCGCGAACTCGCCACGGCCGAGCGGCTACTGGGCTCGACCACCGAGGAAGTCCCCAGGTGGTGCGCCTGGATGAGCCCCGCCGACCTGGCGGTGGACACCGGCAGATGCCTGATCGATCTTGGCAAGCCGCGCCGTGCGCGTGATCAGATCACCCAGGGCGTCAGTCTCCTGCCCGGCACGCGAGACAAGACAAAAGCGGTCTTCCTCGCGTACGAAGCGGAAAGCCTGCTGGCCGGTGGCGAGGTCCAACAGGCTGCCGAGCTGGCTCGCCGTTCCCTCGGCCTCGCGCGACAGATCGGTGCGTCGCGCTGTGTCCAGCAGATCCGCGACCTGTCCGGCAGATTCTCGGCGTACGGCTCCGAGCAAGGAGTCGGGCTACTCCGTCACGATGTCGCCATGGCGAGGTGAACCGGGGCCCGGGTCACTCCGATCTCTCGCGCAGTGCCTGCTCCACCGCGTCCTGGACGCGGGCGTCCTCGCGGGCCTTGCGGCGGGTCCGGGTGCGGCGGCGGAGGAGGAGCGTGGCGATCGTCGCGGCGGTCAGGAGGACGATCAGCAGCAGCAGTGCCCAGGGGACGGCCCAGCCGTGGGCCGTGGACCCGGTCGGCTTGAGCGACGTGGTGGTGCCCGACGCGTCCGTGAGCAGGGGAGTGAGCGTCGCTGTCGCGGACAGGGTGAACCCGGGGGTCACTCCGTGGACGGGGACCTTCACCTTCCAGCTCTCGCCCGGCAGCAGTTCCGGTGGTGCCGCGATGTCGCCCGCCTTTGTGCGCAGCCGGCCGAACGGGCCCGAGAGCGAGACCGATTGGCGGGCCGAGAGCAGGGCGTTGCCCGTGTTGTGGATCGTGTACGTGACCGTGGCGTCGCCCTTGGCGAACGGGTTGAGCGAGCCCGCGTAGTCCACGTCCAGGTTCTCGATCGAGAGCTTCGGCTTGAGCTCGCCGCTGACCCGGAGCTTGACCCGGATGCCCAGGCGCCGGTCGACGTTGATGCCCTCGGCGTCGTCGGCCTGCTTCAGGGAGGTGAGGACGCCGCCCACGTAGTCGCCGGGCGTGGCGTTGGCCGGGACGCGCACCGTGAAGGGGACTTCGGCGGACTTGCCGGGCTTGATCACGACGCTGTCGCGGGCGGCGTGTGCCCAGGCGCCGACGCCGACGGACTTCTTGTCGCCGGTGAGCAGGTCGAGTTGGCCGGTGCCGGTGGTGAAGCCGTCGGCGGCGTACACGGTGAGTTCGAGCGGGGACTCGCTGCGGTTGGCGACGACCATGGCGTCCTTGATCTCGCCGCCGGGGTTGACGGTGTAGCTGTAGCTGGAGCGGTCGTCGCCGTACCCGTTCGCGGCCGTCCTGACCGTCCAGGTGACGTCGCCGTCGGCGGCGCGGGCGGGCCCGGCGCACAGGCCGGCCGTCGCGAGGGCCAGGAGCGCGATGAGCAGGAGGAGGGGGCCGGGCTTCCGGCGCGTTGCGGGCGTGAGCATGGTGGGTTTCCTCTGGAACGGGAGGCGGGGCAGACCGCCCGAAGGCGCCTGCCCCGCCAGTGGAGCGGGTCGGATCAGCTGCTCAGAGCGGTGATCGTGAGAGTGGCGCGGTAGCCGCCCTTCGCGACGCTGTCCGGGATCTTCAGACCCAGGTCGGCGCCGAGCTTGGCCGTACCCCGTGCGTGGCCCTGGTCGGCGGAGCCGAGGCCGCGCGAGACGGAGAGACCCTCGCCCTGGTCGTCGTAGCGGGAGGCGACCTTGACGCCCGCCTTCGACCCCGCGCCGTTCACGAGCACGCGCGGCGTCCAGCCGAGGTAGGAGCCGGAGAACGTCTTGTCGGCGTCCTTGAAGTCACTCACGTTGGCCGAGATCGACCAGGGGGCGAGCGAACGGCGGCTGTCCGAGACGGCGATCGAGTTGATCCTGCCCGCAGCCTCGAAGTGGGTGCCGCCGGTCTCCTTGGCGGTGCCGAGGTCCACCAGGCCGTTGTAGCCGTCGATGGTCCAGCCGAACTCGCCGGGCGCGACGTTGGGTACGTCGACCTGGAGGTCCTGGCCGTCACCGTGGTACGGGTGCACCGTCACCTTGTCGACGAGGGAGCCGACCGGCTGGCCCTCAGCGGTGTTGTTGCACCAACTGCCCTTCTCGACGGCGGCGTTCGGAGCGGCACAGGTGCCGCTGCGGACGTTCTCGACGACGAGCTTGTCGTTGCGCACCTGGACCTTGACGTAGGTGCGGACGTGCTCCTGGTTCTGGACCGAGTTGTACCAGTAGCTGTCCGGGTTCAGCGGGTCCGGGCCGTTACCGGCGCCGCTCGTGCCGCTGCTGTCCGGCTTGGTGATGTCGTAGTACTTCGAGCCCGAGGCGGAGTTGCCCGTCACGTACAGGACACCGCCGGGACCGGCGTACACGTCGGAGGCACCGGGCTGCTCGGCCGGGTCCGCCTTCTCGCCGTTCTTGATCAGGTAGCTGCGCGAATAGCTGTGGTCGTGTCCCTGGAGCACCAGGTCGACGCCGAGCTTGGAGAACGCGGTCGGGAAGTCCGTACGGCGGACCTTGTTGTCGCCGTCCTTGGCGTGGGAGGCGGGCGAGTAGATCGCGTGGTGGTACGTGAGCACCTTCCACTTGGCCTCGGCGCCGTGCTTGTTGATGATGTCGGTGACGTACGCGAGGTGCGCCGCGTCGCCGCCGCCGCCCTGGGAGGTGGCGTAGCTGTTGCTGTTGAGGTCGATGAACAGCACATCCTTGTAGATGTACCAGTAGTCACCGCCCGAGGTGTTGGACGCCGGGTTGCCGTTGGAGTACAGCGGGGCCGAGCGGTCCGTGTTCGGGGTGGAGAAGTGCTGCTCGTACGCCTTGCCACCGACGTCGTGGTTGCCGATGGTGGCGGCCCAGGGGTACTGGCGCAGCTTGTCGGGGGCCAGGAAGGAGTTCCACTGGGACTCGTTGTTCGCGGTCTCGACCTGGTCACCGCCCGACACCAGGAGTTCGGCGTCCGGGTTGGCCGCGAGCGACACGTCCACGGTGTCCTGCCAGCCGGCCTGGTCCTTGGCGAGGTCGCCGGACGAGCCGATCTGCGGGTCGCCGTAGAACAGGAAGTCGTACTCGCCCTCGAAGTCCTGCGTCTTGAAGGCGTACGCCTTGGACCAGTTGCCCTCGGTGCCGACGCGGTAGGAGTACTGGGTGTGCTCCTTGAGGCCGGTGATCGTGGCGTGGCGGTTATAGCCGCCGCTCGTGGCGATGTTCACCGCGCCGATGGCGTCGAAGGTGGCGGCGCCGGCCGGGAACTCGCCGTCGGCGAGCTCCGCGGTCGGGGCGACCTGGAGCTTCTGCGCTGTGTCGGCGGAGGAGTACCAAGTCACCGTGCGCTGCGACTCGTTGGCGCCGACGCCGAGGATGATGCCGGTGAGCGTCGCGGGCTCGGCCGCACCGGCGGGGGTCGTCATGCCGCCGCCGAGAGCGACGGCCAGGCCCAGGAATGCCGCGGCGGCCCCGGTGGCCACACGGCGTCGCGCGGGCCGGGGGGCCCGCGAGGAAGGTCTGAGTATCATTAGTTTACGTTCCTTTTACCCACATGGGTGGATGTATTGGGCATCCACAACTTCCTCGCCGTTGGTGAACCTTGGACGACCGCGGCTAGCGGGTCAGTTGAACTTCTGGACCTCTCAGGGCCCCCATCACCGTGCGAGTCACCATGCGAGTCACAGCCCGAACAGCCGTTGTGTGAACCACACCAGCCCCATCACGCACACACCCGCGGAGATCACACCGGTCGCCCAGAGGCCCGTCCTCGGCGCCCGGCGCCGCAGCACCGCCAGCAGCGGGAAGACGAGGGCGATGATCGCCAACTGCACAACCTCGATACCGACGTTGAACACCAGGAGCGACCACAGCAGCGTCCACGAGAACGCCTCGTCGATGCCCAGCGCGCCAGCGAAGCCCAGGCCGTGCACGAGGCCGAAGCAGAACACGACGGCGAGCCGGAGCCGGCCCGCGCGGTCAAGACCGAGGCGACCGCCTTCCGCGGCACGAGCCAGGTCGAGTTCGCCGGCGTGATCTCCGCGCCGCCCGATCCGCCAGAGGTACCAGCCGGCCACCACCGCGATCGACAGCGCGATCACGGGCTCCACGACACTCGACGGCACATCGACCAGACCGAGCGCGGCGAGCATGAACGTCACCGAGTGCGCGAGGGTGAAGCTGGTCGCGGCGAGCACGATCTCGCGCAGCCGCCGGGACCCGGCGATCAGCGCCAGCAGGAAGAGGATGTGATCGATCCCGCCCAGCAGATGCTCGGCGCCCAGCCGGAAGAACTCCCAGAACCGCTCGTACCACGCCTGCCCCAGGGAGAACGAGGGATGAGCGGCGTCGAGCGCGGCGCTGCCCGACCGGCCGCCGATCTCGTACGTGACGATCGTCTTGGTGCCGGTGACATAGGTCTCGGCGTCGGGGAACAACTCGCTGCGTATCCCGCGGTCGTCGCCCTCCCCGGGACAGTCCCAGTCCAGCCGCAGTTCGGCGTACGGCACGCCCTCCTGCCGGCCCATCGTGAAGTCGCCGACCCGGGTCGGCGTGCAGGCGCCGCCGCCCGAGGTGACCGAGAAGCGCTTGGTGACATACGAGACGGCCGACTCCGCATGGGTGTTGAGCGCGGCTGCCTGAGCACCGGTGTCACCGTCCTCGAACGCCGCGTTGCCCGTACGGAAGAGGGGGTCGTCCCCCTCGGTGTCGGCGGCGGACACGACGAACAGGTCGTACTCAAGCTTCAGTTCGGTGCGTATATGACCCTCTTCGCCCGACGTGACGTCGGTGTAGACGGTGGAGGTGAATCCGTGGGCCTGCGCCGACGGGCCGAGGCTCAGGAGAGCGATCACCGCGGCGGTGACCCCGACGAGGGCGCGGCGGAGGTGTCTTGACATGTGACTGGCTCCTTCAGGTTGCCAGTGCACGGTGGACGTCATGGATGAACACGGACCGGCCGGTCGGCGAAGACCGGAAAAACAAGCGCGATGACGACACCTGCTGATGAAGGAGTCAGAAGACGGGATAGCAGGATGTAGGCGAACCGTCCGCCATCTCTCTCGGAGGAAGATCGCCTTGCGCCCCCCGCTTCGGGCCGTCGCCGCGCTGGCCGCGACAGCCGCGCTGGTCACCGGATGCAGCTCCGGCGACGACTGGTCCCAACCGCGCCCCGAGCCCACCCCCGTCGGCACTCTCGGCGAGGGATTCACCGGCCCCGCCGCCGCCTCACTCGCCCCCGAGGCGACCGCGACACCCCGGCCCGGGTCCTGGGACGGGGTCCATCCCCCGCAGGACTACCGCGTGGTGCTCCTCACCACGGGTGACGACCGTCCGGCCAAGGCCCTCGTGACGGCGGTCCGGGAGTGGGGCGAGAAGGAGGACGTCGACCTCAGAACGGTCGTCGCGGACAACCCGCACGACCTCATACCGAGCATCACCGAAGCGATGGAGCTGCACCCGGACCTCGTCATCAGCGCGGGCAACGACCTCATCGACCCCCTCGCGACGGTCACCCCCAACCATCTGTCGCAGCAGTTCCTCGTCGTGGGGGCGGAGCTGGCCGAGCCCACCGGCAACGTCACGGCGGTCGACTGGACGGGCGCGTCGTTCCGCGGCGAAGGGCTGGGCGCGTCATCGGCGTACGACCCCGCCTCGTTCACGGCCGAGCGCTGCGCGGCGGCCGTCAGGGCGGGCGTCGCGGCTGTGCTCAACGACCTGACGGGGATCGTGATCTGGCTCGACAAGGTCTAGTACGGCGCCGCGGGGCGTACGCGGTCAGAGTCGGGTGGCCGTACGCACCAGCCCCGCGAGCGCGAGCGAGCGACTGTGCGCCGGCCAGGCGATATGTGTGGTGACGGGCGGCGCGTCGGTCAGGGGTACAGCGGCGTGCTCGGCCCACAGCCAGGCGCGGGCGGAGTCGGGGAAGACGGCCATGGTCCGCCCGAGGGCGATCAGTTGGGCCAGCTGCGTCTGGTCGTGGATCTCCGGTCCTGGACCAGGGGCGTACGTGCCGTGGCGGGGCCAGCGGGCGTGCGGAAGACCGGGAAGGTCGCTGACGTCGGCCATGGTCAGCGTCTCGCGCGCGGCGAGAGGGTGCCCGGCCGGCAGGACGGCGATCTGCCCCTCGGACATCAGTGCCTCGCTGTCGAAACCGGCGAGTGAGTCGAACGGCGCGTGCATGAACGCCGCATCGGCGCGGCCGTCGCGCAGCATCTCCTCCTGCTCGCACATGCCGCTCGGCAGCACCTCGATGGTGGCGGCATCGGGCTCGGCCGCGTAGGCGGCGAGGAGCTTCTGGAGCAGTTCGTGAGAGGCGGCGGCCTTCACAGCCAGCACCAGGCGGTTGCGGGGGCCGCCCGGACCGTCGGCGCCGCCGGCGCGACGGGCGCGGCGAGCGGCGGCGGTGGTCGCGTCGAGCGCCGCGCGGCCCTCGTGCAGCAGGACCTCTCCGGCGCCGGTCAGGGAGACACCGCGGCGGTCGCGCTCCAGCAGGGAGACACCGAGGCGCCGCTCCAGCTGCTGGATCGCCCGGGACAGCGGTGGCTGGGCCATCCCGAGGCGCTCGGCGGCGCGGCCGAAGTGCAGTTCCTCCGCGACGGCCAGGAAGTACCTCAGCTCGCGGGTCTCCAAGGTGTCCATCGCCCCAGCGTAACTCGGTGATACCCGCCGGGTATGACAGAGCACCGTATCGGTGTTGGCCGCACGGCTCCCCCGCGAGCCAGCATCTACGTCATGAGCGAAACGAAGATCGCGCTGGTGACCGGCGCGAACAAGGGAATCGGCTACGAGATCGCGACCGGGCTCGGCGCCCTCGGGTACCGGGTCGGGGTGGGAGCACGCGACGAGGCCCGGCGCGAGGCCGCCGTCGAGAAGCTGCGCGCGGCTGGGGCGGACGCCTTCGGCGTACCGCTGGAGGTGACCGGCGACCGCAGTGTCACCGACGCCGCGGCACTGGTCGAACGGCAGGCCGGGCGGCTGGACGTCCTGGTCAACAACGCCGGCATCTCCGGTCCGATGGGCCCGGGGTGGGAGCAGGACCCGACCACGCTCGACCTCGACGTGGTCCGCACGGTCGTGGAGACCAACGTCATCGGTGTCATCCGGGTGACCAACGCGATGCTGCCGCTGCTCAGGCGCTCGGCGGCGCCGCGCATCGTCAACGTCTCCAGTTCCGTCGGCTCCCTGACCCGGCAGGCGGACCCTGACATCGAGATCGGGCCCGTCATGGCGGCCTACTCACCGACGAAGACGTTCCTCAACGCCGTCACCGTGCACTACGCCCGGCAGTTCGCCGGCACGAACATCCTCATCAACGCCGCCTGTCCTGGCCTGGTCGCGACCGACTTCACCGGCTTCCAGGCGCCCCGTACACCCGAGCAGGGCGCGGCCACGGCGATCCGTCTCGCCACGCTGCCCGACGGCGGCCCGACCGGTTCGTTCTTCGAGGACGCCGGCCTCGTCCCCTGGTGATCCGGTCCCTATGAGGGGGCGCGGGCAGGTCACGCCTCCCGCGACACATCCCGCCACGCCCCCCGCAACGCCGCCCCCACGTCCTCCGCGCTCACCGGTGCCCCCTGCGCCGCCGCCCGCGCCGCCAGGCCGTGGAGGTACGCCCCCACCGACCCCGCGTCCCGCGCCGTGAGGCCCGCCGCCAGCAGCGAGCCCGTCAGCCCCGAGAGCACGTCGCCGCTGCCCGCCGTGGCCAGCCACGGCGTGCCCGTCGGGTTGACGCGGACCGGGTCCGCGGTGGCCGGGGAAGCGACCAGGGTCGTCGAGCCCTTGAGCAGTACGGTCGCGCCGTAGCGCGCCGTCAGTTCCCGCACCGCCGCGAGCCGGCCCGCTTCCACCTCCTCGCGGGGCACTCCCAGCAGCGCCGCCGCCTCACCGGCGTGCGGGGTGAGCAGCGTCGGTGCCGTACGCGCCCGTACGGCACCGGCGTCCAGCCCGCGCAGGCCGTCCGCGTCGATCAGGACCGGTACGTCGGAGGCCACGGCGTCCCGTACGCCCGGCTCGTCGCCGAGGCCGGGCCCGACCACCCACGCCTGGACGCGGCCCGCCTTCGCCGGCGGCCCCGCGTGGACCAGGGTCTCGGGGAAGCGGGCGATCACCGCGTCCCCGGCGGGCCCCACGTACCGCACCGCGCCCGCGCCCCCGTGCAGCGCGCCCGCCACCGCCAGCACCGCCGCCCCCGGATAGCGCGCCGAGCCTGCGACGACACCCACGACCCCCCGCCGGTACTTGTCGCTCTCCCCGGTCGGCACCGGCAACAGCCGTGCCACGTCCGCGTGTTGGAGCGCCTCCAGCTCCGGCACCGACGGCAGCACCGCACCGAGCCCGATGTCCACGAGCCGCACCGCGCCCACGTACTCCCGCGCCGGGTCGATCAGATGGCCCGGCTTGTACGTGCCGAACGTCACCGTCGCGTCCGCCCGCAGCGCCTCCCCCACCACCTCGCCGCTCCCCGCCTCGACCCCGCTCGGCAGGTCGACGGCCACCACCACCGCGCCGGAGCCGCGCGCGGCCCGCGCCACCGGCACCGCGTCCGGCCGCAGCCCGCCGCGCCCGCCGATACCGGTGATGCCGTCCACGACGAGATCGGCGGCGGCCAGTACGTCGAACGGGTCGGACGAACTGTCGAGGACTCGGCCGCCCGAGCCCACCAGCGCCGCGAGCCCCCCGGCGTGCGCCCGTCCGGGGTTCAGCAGCACCGCCGCCACCCCGGCCCCGCGCCGCGCGAGACGGGCCCCCGCGTACAGCGCGTCGCCTCCGTTGTCGCCGCTGCCGACGAGCAGGACGACCCGCGCCCCGTACACCCGGCCCCGCCGCCGCAGCAGATCCACGCAGGCGGCGGCCAGCCCGGCCGCGGCCCGCTGCATGAGTACGCCGTCGGGGAGCCGGTCCATCAGCTCCCGTTCGGCGGTCCGTACGGTCTCCACGCTGTAGGCGATACGCATGGCACCGAGTCTGCCGCACCCGGCACCAGGGCGTGTTTTGAAACCCCCGTCTGGCTCACGACGCCTGGCACGCGCGCTCGCGGTGTTGTCGGAGTCGCTCAAGTACGTCCAGTACGTGAGCGATCCTCCGTCTTGCGAGCGCACGCACCAGACGCCGTGAACCCCGCCCTTGCGGGCGGACGACGCTAGTTTCAAAACACGCCCTGGCCCACCCCTCCGCCGGCGGGAGGTGTCACCCCTCGGCGATCACCACCGCCGACGCGACCCCCGCGTCATGGCTGAGCGACACATGCCAGTTCCGTACGCCCAGTTCCGCCGCGCGCGCCGCCACCGTGCCCCGTACCCGCAGCCGTGGCTGCCCGCTCTCCTCCACGTACACCTCGGCGTCCGTCCAGTGCAGCCCGGCCGGCGCGCCCAGCGCCTTGGCCAGCGCCTCCTTGGCCGCGAAGCGCGCGGCCAGGGAGGCGATCCCGCGCCGTTCCCCGCTGGGCAGCAGCAACTCCCGTTCCGAGAAGAGCCGTTCGGCCATGGCCGGCGTACGCTCCAGCGACGCCGCGAACCGTTCGATCTCCGCCACGTCGATCCCCACCCCGATGATCACTGCGGTCCTGCCTCTCACTCCACGGTGGCTCACTCCACCGTCACGGACTTCGCCAAGTTTCTCGGCTGGTCCACCTCGTTGCCGCGGGCGGTCGCCAGTTCGCAGGCGAAGACCTGCAACGGCACCGTCGAGACCAGCGGCTGAAGGAGCGTCGGCGTGACCGGGATACGGATGAGATGGTCCGCGTACGGCACCACCGCCTCGTCCCCCTCCTCCGCGATCACGATCGTCCGCGCCCCCCGCGCCCGGATCTCCTGGATGTTGGACACGATCTTGTCGTGCAGCACCGAACGGCCGCGCGGCGACGGTACGACGACCACCACCGGCAGGTCCTCCTCGATCAGCGCGATCGGACCGTGCTTCAGCTCACCGGCGGCGAAGCCCTCGGCGTGCATGTAGGCCAGTTCCTTCAGCTTCAGCGCGCCCTCCAGCGCCACCGGGTGGCCGACGTGCCTCCCGAGGAAGAGCACCGTGCGCTTGTCGGCCAGGGAGCGTGCCAGCTCCCGTACGGGCTCCATCGTCGCCAGCACCCGCTCGACCTCGTGGGAGATTCGCGACAGTTCGCGGATGACGGCCCGGATCTCGTCACCGTACTTCGTGCCGCGCAGTTGCCCCAGATACAGCGCGACCAGATAGCAGGCCACGAGCTGCGTCAGGAACGCCTTCGTCGAGGCGACCGCGACCTCGGGGCCCGCGTGCGTGTAGAGGACGGCGTCCGACTCCCGCGGGATGGTCGAGCCGTTGGTGTTGCAGATGGCCAGGACCGTGGCGCCCTGGTCGCGCGCGTGCCGCAGCGCCATCAGCGTGTCCATCGTCTCGCCGGACTGGGAGATCGCGACGACGAGCGTACGGGTGTTCAGGATCGGGTCCCGGTAGCGGAACTCGCTCGCCAGCTCCACCTCGCAGGGGATACGGGTCCAGTGCTCGATGGCGTACTTGGCGATCAGACCGGCGTGGAAGGCGGTCCCGCACGCGACGATGACGACCTTGTCGGCCGCGCGCAGCACGCGCGGCGGGATCCGTACCTCGTCCAGCGTCAGCGAGCCCTCGGCGTTGATACGGCCGAGGAGGGTGTCCGCGACGGCCTTCGGCTGCTCGGCGATCTCCTTGAGCATGAAGTAGTCGTAGCCGCCCTTCTCGGCGGCCGACGCGTCCCAGTCGATGTGGTACTCGCGCACCTCGGCGTGCGCGCCGTCGAAGTCGGTCACCCGTACGCCGTCCCGGCGCAGCTCCACCACCTGGTCCTGGCCCAGCTCGATCGCGGAGCGCGTATGGGCGATGAAGGCGGCGACGTCGGAGGCGAGGAAGGCCTCGCCGTCGCCCACGCCCACCACGAGCGGCGAGTTGCGGCGCGCGCCCACGACGACGTCCGGCTCGTCCGCGTGCACGGCGACCAGCGTGAACGCGCCCTCCAGCCGCCCGCACACCTGCCGCATCGACTCGGCCAGCTCGCCGCAGGCCGAGAACGCCTCGGCGAGCAGATGCGCCACGACCTCGGTGTCGGTCTCGGAGGCCAGGTCGTGCCCGCGGTCGCTCAGCTCGGTGCGCAGGGCGGCGAAGTTCTCGATGATCCCGTTGTGCACGACGGCGACGCGGCCCGCGTTGTCGATGTGCGGATGGGCGTTGGCGTCGGTCGGGCCGCCGTGGGTGGCCCACCGGGTGTGGCCGATACCGGTGGGGCCACTCGGCAACGGCCTCTCCACCAGCGCCTTCTCCAGATTGACGAGCTTGCCCGCCCGCTTCGCCGCGGCCACCTGGCCGTCGGCGACGACCGCGACCCCGGCCGAGTCGTACCCCCGGTATTCGAGCCGCTTGAGACCGGCGACGACTACGTCGAGCGCTGACTGTCCACCGACATATCCTACGATTCCACACATGAGCGGCAGCCTACGGCGGGGGACCGCGAGGTCCCGGGAACGCTCGCCCCCGACATCCGCGAAGGTCGGCCGACCGCCCCCGACCTGGGGCGACCGTCCTGCCCCACTACTCCATGCGATACGGGTTTGTCACCGAAAGCCTCTGGTGGCGGCCACCTCCCAGCGCCTTCAATGGATGACCGTGACGATGACCGCGACGCTGCGCACCTTGATCACCCTGCCGCGGATGCTCCGCCACGGCGCGGCCGTCGGCGCGTATCTGCCCCCCGACGCGTCCGTCGTCATCGACCCGCCGACGCCGGAGCTGCGCACCGCGCTCACCGCCGCGTACGCGGGTGACCATGTGCCGGCCAGGGACCTCCTCGCGGCCACCCGGCTCGGCGCCGAGTGGGAACGGCGCGGCGGATACGTGCCCCGGCTGGCCGAGAGCGCGCTGCACAGCCCCGGCTGGCTGGACGCGTGGCTCGCCGGGTCGCCGCGGGATCCGGACGCCCTGCTGGTGAAGGCGGAGCACCGCGTCCAGCAGGCGTGGGAGATACGGACGGGGGCCAGGGCGAGCGATGTCTCGCCCGACCAGTTCCGGGCGTTCTTCGCGCTGCTCGACGACGCGGTCCCGGTGATCGACGCGGCGACCGAGCTGAACCCCACCGACCCCGTGCCGTGGCAGATCGCACTCACCCACGCGCGCGGCAGCCAGGCGCCGCGCGAGGTCTTCGACGCGTACTGGGCGGAGGCGACCGCCCGCGCGCCGCACCATTACGGCTGCCATCTCTCGGCGCTCCAGTACCTGTGCGACAAGTGGTACGGCTCGCACGAGGAGATGTTCGACTTCGCGGAGCGCGCGGCGCGGGAGGCCCTGCCGGGCTCGAAACTGCACGCGCTGCCGCTGCTGGCGGCCGTCGAGTACGACGTGGTGTCCGACGGCGCCCCGTCGGAGGGCGGCGGCCCGATCGAACGGTCCCGGATCCACGCGGCGCTGAAGCGGGCGCAGGAGCTGTCGGACGCGTACCCGCACGGCGACCCGGAGGTGGCCGGGGTCCGCAACCACCTGGCGCTGATGCTGATCCTGGCGGACCGGCACGGGGAGGCCCTGGAGCAGTTCCGGGCGGTGGGGGTGCACGCGACGGAGTACCCGTGGGCGTATCTCGGGGACGCGCGGGGGGAGTTCCTGGACTTCCGGGCGGGCGTACGGATGCATGTCGCGGCGCGGATGCCGTTCTTCTCCCGCCCGAAGCCGTACGAGTCGAAGCCCGCCGCTTCCGCCTTGCCCGCCCCTTCCGCCCCGTACTGTCTGGCGCTGGTCGCGGCCCCGCCGCACGCCGTCGTGGACGCGGCGCTGATGTGCGGTGTCCCGCTGCGGATAGCCCCGGCGCCGGGAAGATCCTCGTACGTCGAGCTCGCCGCCGACTCCGAGCCCGGCGTGCGCGCCACGCTCCTCGGCGAGGACCGGCTCACGGCCGCGGCCGACAACATCACCACGGGCGAACCGTGGCCGGCGCTGATCCTGCGCCGGACGGGCGACCGCTACGGCTTCACCCTCCTCCGGCGGGGCAAGAAGCTCGCCGACCACAACTGGGACCCGGCGGCGCCGGTCCCCGACCACGCGGCCGTCACCGCCACGGCGGACGCGCTGGCGGAGGCGTACGGCGTCACCGACACCCGCCCGCTCACCAACCTCCTGCGCGGCTCGGACGCCCCGGCCCGCCGCCAGTCGGCCCTGGTCGCGGCGCTCGGACTCCCCCCGGTCCCCCCGGGCTTCGGCACCCGCGACGAGATCCTCACCACCCTCCCCGACGCCCAGATCCTGGCCCGCCGCGGCTTCCTGGCAGGGATCCTGGACACCCTCTCCGGCGACCCCGCGGGCCGCCCGCCACTCCCCCGCCGCCGTCGCTGGTGGGCCCTGCGCGTCACCGCGCTGGTGCTGTTCACCCCGGTGACGGCGTACGCCTGGTGGGACCCGGACATCGGCTGGCTGCGCGCATCCCTGTCGACGATCGCGACGTGCTACATCGCGGGCCAGCTGACGGGCGCGTGGCGGCGGCGCGGGCGGATCGCGAAGGACTGAGCCCCGGGCCGCCCCGGGCCAGGGGGATCTGACGCCACGTGATCCACCCCACCCCCCACAACCACCCCCCACCCCCGACAATGGCGACGTGATCACACCGTCTTCGTCAGCACACCCACGGAGCGCCCAGCGGCGCGCCGAGCACGGGCCGACCCCCTTCGTCGACCTCAGCCGCGCCGAGTGGAGCGCGCTGCGCGACAAGACCCCGCTGCCGCTCACCGCCGAGGAGGTCGAGCGGCTGCGCGGGCTCGGGGACGTCATCGATCTGGACGAGGTACGGGACGTCTATCTGCCGCTCTCGCGGCTGCTCAACCTGTACGTGCGGGCCACCGGCCAACTCCGGGGCGCGCTCAACACCTTCCTCCAGGACGCCGGCAACGGCCACGGCGCCCAGCGCGGCACCCCCTTCGTCATAGGCGTCGCCGGAAGCGTGGCCGTCGGCAAGTCGACCGTCGCCCGGCTCCTCCAGGCGCTGCTCGCCCGCTGGCCCGAACACCCGCGCGTGGAGCGCGTGACCACCGACGGGTTCCTGCTGCCGATGAAGGAGCTCCAGGCACGCGGTCTGATGTCACGCAAGGGCTTCCCGGAGTCGTACGACCGCCGGGCCCTGACCCGCTTCGTCGCCGACATCAAGGCCGGCAAGGACGAGGTGACGGCGCCCGTCTACTCACATCTCAAGTACGACATCGTGCCGGACGAGACACTGACCGTACGGCGCCCCGACATCCTCATCGTCGAGGGCCTGAACGTCCTCCAGCCGGCCCTCCCCGGCCAGGACGGCCGTACCCGCGTCGGTCTGGCCGACTTCTTCGACTTCAGCGTGTACGTCGACGCGCGCGCCGAGGACATCGAGACCTGGTATCTGAACCGGTTCCGCGAACTGCGCCAGACGGCCTTCCAGAACCCGTCCTCGTACTTCCGCAAGTACACCCAGGTCTCTGAGGAAGAAGCTCTCGACTACGCGCGCACCACCTGGCGCACCGTCAACCGGCTCAATCTCCTGGAGAACGTGGCACCCACCCGCAGCCGTGCCACCCTGGTCCTCCGGAAGGGCGCCGACCACAAGGTCCAGCGCCTGTCCCTCCGTAAACTCTGAACTCCGTATGAGTGTCTGAGAGCCGCCGTGCTGCATCTGCGCCTGATAGTCCCCGCCGACCTGACCGACCGCGTCGTGAGCACCCTGGAGCGGACCGTCGGCGCCACCCATCTGGTGGTCGTCCCGGGCGCCGCCCGCGATCCGGCGGGCGATCTCGTGCTGTGCGACGTCGCGCGCGAGGCGGGCGACGGGCTCATCGGCGAACTGCACGCGCTCGGACTCGACGAGAAGGGCTCGATCGCCGCCGACAACATCGCTCTCTCCCTGTCCCGGCGCGCCGATCAGGCGGAGAAGGACGCCCCGGGCGAGGGCGCCGACGCCGTGCTGTGGGAGCAATTGGCGGACGCGACACACGAGGAGTCCACCCTCTCGGTCACGTATCTCGCCTTCCTCACCCTCGCGACGATGATCGCCGCCTGCGGTGTGGTGCTGGACAACGCGATCCTGATCGTCGGGGCGATGGCCGTGGGGCCCGAGTTCGGGCCGCTCGCCGGGCTCTGTACGGCGGTGGTACGGCGCTCCGCACGGCTCGCCCTGCGCTCACTGGCCGCGCTGCTCGCGGGGTTCGCCGCCGCGATGGTGCTGACGACCGGCTTCAGCCTGCTGATGAACGCGTTCGGCCTGTTCCACGAGTCCATGCTGGAGGCGGACCGCCCGAACACGTCCTTCATCTTCAACCCGGACCTGTTCTCCCTGGTGGTCGCGGTGCTCGCGGGCATCGCCGGCATGCTCTCGCTGACCTCGGCGAAGTCCGGGGCGCTCGTCGGCGTCGCCATCTCGGTGACCACGGTCCCCGCGGCCGCGAACGCCGCCGTCGCCCTCGGCTACGGCGATCTGAACCAGGTGTGGGGCTCCAGCGGCCAGCTCCTGATCAACCTCGGCGGCATCATCGCCGCCGGGACGCTCACCCTGCTGGTCCAGAAGGCGCTCTGGGGCGGAGGACGCGGGAAGCCGGTGCCCGGGACGGTGCCCGAGAGCCACTGACCTCCCGCCCCGACTCCCTTACCCCAGCGCCGACTTCACCACGTCCGCCAGGCGCCCCGCCACCGCGCGCGCCTGTTCGATGTCGGCCGCCTCCACCATCACCCGTACCAGCGGCTCCGTGCCCGAAGGCCGCAGCAGCACCCGGCCCGTCGACCCGAGCTGCTCCTCCGCCTCGGACACCGCCGCCGCCAGCTCCGCCGATGTCGTGACGCGCGACTTGTCCACGTCCGGCACATTGATCAGCACCTGCGGCAGCCGCCGCATCACGCCCGCCAGGTCCGCCAGCGAACGGCCCGTGCTCGCCACGCGCGCCGCCAGCATCAGGCCGGTCAGCGTGCCGTCGCCGGTCGTCGCGTGGTCGAGGACGATGACATGCCCGGACTGCTCGCCGCCGAGCGCGTAACCGTGCTCCTTCATCGACTCCAGCACGTAACGGTCGCCGACCGCCGTCTGTACGAGGCTGATGCCCTCACGCTCCATCGCGATCTTGAAGCCGAGGTTGGACATCACCGTCCCCACGACCGCGTTCTCGCGCAGCGTCCCCGCCTCGCGCATCGCGACGGCCAGCACCGCGAGGATCTGGTCGCCGTCGACCTCCTCGCCCGCCGCGTCCACGGCCAGGCAGCGGTCCGCGTCGCCGTCGTGCGCGATGCCGAGGTCCGCGCCGTGCTCGACGACCGCGGCCTTCAGCAGGTCCAGATGGGTGGAGCCGCAGCCGTCGTTGATGTTCAGGCCGTCAGGCTCCGCGCCGATCGTGACGATCTCGGCGCCGGCGCGCGTGAACGCCTCCGGCGACACACGGGCCGCGGCTCCGTGCGCCTCGTCCAGGACGATCTTGAGCCCGTCGAGCCGGTTCGGCAGCACCCCGATGAGATGCGCGACGTACTGGTCGAAGCCCTCGTCGTAGTCCCGGACCCGGCCCACGGCCGCGCCGGTCGGCCGCGCCCACGGGGCACCCGTGCGGTGCACGGTGTTCTCCAGATACGCGGCCTCGATCCGGTCCTCCAGCTCGTCGGCCAGCTTGTGACCGCCGCGCGCGAAGAACTTGATGCCGTTGTCCGGCATGGCGTTGTGGCTCGCGGAGAGCATCACGCCGAGGTCGGCGCCCAGCGCACCGGTGAGATACGCCACCGCGGGGGTGGGCAGCACACCGACGCGCAGGACGTCCACGCCCGCGCTCGCGAGACCCGCCACCACGGCGGCCTCCAGGAACTCACCAGAGGCACGCGGATCGCGCCCCACCACCGCTGTCGCCCGATGGCCCTCGAACGTGCCCGCCTCGGCGAGTACGTGTGCCGCCGCGACCGAGAGGCCGAGCGTCAGCTCCGCCGTCAGATCCGCGTTGGCAGTACCGCGCACGCCGTCCGTGCCGAAGAGTCGTCCCACAGCTGTCCCTCCGAAAAACGCTCAGAAATTGCCCCGAAGAGCTCCACCAAGATCCAAGGAGAACACGGGGATTGCCCGGCGGATCATCCAGGGGATCGGGAAGCTCGGAAAACGAACGCCCCGGCAGCACGGAGTGCCGCCGGGGCGAACATATGCCATACATACGCCGTGAAGCCGTAAGTGCCCTGGTTCCTGGCGCGGTAAGGCCGAGCGAGCGGTTTAGCGCTTGCTGTACTGCGGCGCCTTGCGGGCCTTCTTGAGACCGGCCTTCTTGCGCTCGACCGCGCGGTCGTCACGGCTCAGGAAGCCGGCCTTCTTCAGCGGGGCGCGGTTGTTGTCCACGTCCGCCTCGTTCAGCGAGCGGGCCACACCGAGGCGCAGCGCGCCGGCCTGGCCGGAGACGCCGCCGCCCGAGATACGGGCGATCACGTCGTAGCGGTTGTCGAGTTCGAGCACCTTGAAGGGCTCGTTGACAGCCTGCTGGTGCACCTTGTTGGGGAAGTAGTCCTCAAGGGTGCGCCCGTTGATCTTCCACTTGCCGGTGCCCGGAACGATCCGGACGCGGGCGATGGCGTTCTTGCGACGGCCCAGGCCGGCAGCCGGCTGGGGGTCGCCGAAGCGGGAAGCCAGCGACTCGGAGGTGTACTCACCCTCGACGGGGGTCTCCGACTCGAAGGTCGTCACCTCGGCGAACGTCTCCTCGCCCTCGGGGGCGTCGACGGGGGTCTCTGCGGTGGTCTCGGCCACGATGTTCCTCAGATTTCTTTTCGTCTTAGGCGGTGGCCGGGATTACTGCGCGACCTGGGTGATCTCGAACGGGACCGGCTGCTGGGCGGCGTGCGGGTGCTGGTCCCCCGCGTATACCTTCAGCTTCGAGAGCATCTGACGGCCCAGGGTGTTCTTGGGGATCATGCCCTTGATGGCCTTTTCCACAGCCTTCTCGGGGCTCTTCGCGAGCAGCTCGTCGTAGCGGACGGAACGCAGACCACCCGGGTAGCCGGAGTGGCGGTACGCCATCTTCTGGGTCTTCTTGTTGCCGGAGAGGTGGACCTTCTCGGCGTTGATGATGACGACGAAGTCGCCCATGTCCATGTGCGGGGCGTAGGTCGGCTTGTGCTTGCCCCGGAGGAGGTTCGCTGCCGTAGTCGCCAGACGGCCCAGGACGATGTCCTGCGCGTCGATGATGTGCCACTGGCGCGTGACATCGCCGGGCTTGGGGCTGTACGTACGCACGGTCGTAGCCTTCGCTTCTTCAGTGAGTGGGTCCTGACAAGGCCACCCGGACGATCACGACAGCCCTGGCAGACAAACGGGGACGCAACCCGTGCCTGCCGCTGGATCATCGGCCCGGTGGACCGGCGTAAGGGCCTCTCACGTGAGAATGAACAAGCCAATACGCATAACGAACCAGAAGGATACCCAGGGTGCGCCGTACGGGTCAAAACGAGGCCACCGGGCCCCGGCCCGAAATCAGCCCGCCCGGCGTTTGAGGGCACGGCCGAAGGCCGTACGGGGTCCGGGGCAGCGCCCCGGTTTCGGGAAGGGGCGGGTAGGGGAACAGGCCCGCCGCAGGCGCCACTACCGCGCCCGCACCACCCGCCGCTCGTCCCACACCGGCTCCGCCGTCTCCCGCACCACCCCGTCCGACCCGAAGACCAGATAGCGGTCGAAGGACTTGGCGAACCACCGGTCGTGCGTGACGGCGAGCACCGTCCCCTCGTACGCCTCAAGCCCGTCCTGAAGGGCCTCCGCCGACTCCAGGTCCAGGTTGTCCGTCGGCTCGTCCAGCAGCAGCGCCGTCGTCCCGCCCAGCTCCAGCAGCAGGACCTGGAAGCGCGCCTGCTGCCCGCCCGACAGCTTCTCGAAGGGCTGGTCCCCCTGCCGCTCCAGCTCGTAACGCCGCAGCACGCTCATCGCGCCGCCCCGGTCCTTCGCGTGCTCGGTCCACAGGATGTCGACCAGGGTCCGTCCCAGCAGCTCCGGATGGGCGTGGGTCTGCGCGAAGTGGCCTGGTACGACACGCGCGCCCAGCTTCCAGCTGCCCGTGTGCGCGACCGACGGGTCGCCCGCGAGCAGCCGCAGGAAGTGCGACTTGCCGGAGCCGTTCGACCCCAGGACCGCGACCCGCTCGCCGTAGAAGATCTCCAGCGAGAACGGCTTCATCAGACCGGTCAGCTCCAGGTTCTCGCAGGTCACCGCCCGTACGCCGGTACGTCCGCCCTTGAGCCGCATCCGGATGTCCTGCTCGCGCGGCGGCTCAGGCGGCGGCCCTGCGTCCTCGAACTTCTTGAAGCGCGTCTGCATGGCGCGATAGCGCGACGCCATGTCGGGGCTGATCGCCGCCTGCTGCCGCAGCCGGTGCACCAGCGCCTTCAGCCGCGCGTGCTCCTCGTCCCAGCGCCGCTTCAGCTCCTCGAAGCGCGCGAAGCGCTCGCGCCGGGCCTGGTGATACGTACCGAAGCCGGCGCCGTGCACCCACACGTCCGACCCGGCCGGGCTCGGCTCCACGCTCACGATCTTCTCCGCCGCCCTGGCCAGCAACTCCCTGTCGTGGGAGACGAACAGCACAGTCTTGCGCGTCTCTTTGAGCCGCTCCTCCAGCCACCGCTTCCCCGGCACGTCGAGGTAGTTGTCCGGCTCGTCCAGCAGCAGGACCTCGTCGGGCCCGCGCAGCAGCGCCTCCAGAACCAGCCGTTTCTGCTCGCCGCCCGACAGCGTGGTCAGCGCGCGGAACTGCGCCTTCTCGTACGGGACACCCAGCGCGGCCGTCGTGCACACGTCCCACAGGGTCTCGGCCTCGTACCCGCGCGCCTCCGCCCAGTCGCTGAGCGCCTGCGCGTACCCCATCTGCGCGGCCTCGTCGTCGACCGTCATGATCAGGTGCTCGGCCTCGTCCACCGCGCGGGCCGCCTCGCGGATCCGCGGCTGCGCGACCGAGACCAGCAGGTCACGGACCGTACGGTCGTCGCGCACCGAGCCCACGAACTGCGACATGACACCGAGCCCGCCGCTGACCGTCACCGTGCCGCCGTGCGGCTGGAGCTCCCCGGCGATCAGCCGCAGCAGCGTCGTCTTACCCGCGCCGTTGGCCCCCACGAGCGCCACGACGGCGCCCTCGCCGACCCGGAACGAGGCATCGCCGAGAAGCACCCGTCCGTCCGGTAGGTAGTACTCCAGATGCGCGGCCTCTAGATGTCCCATGCTCCGCATTGTCACCGCCAAGGTCCCGCTCTCCAACCGAATTCCGCTTACGGCGGCGGGCTCGTCCGGCGCTAAACTCCCGCCATGAGCTTTGGTCAAGGGGGGCCCTACGGACCGCCCCCGCAAGGGCCGTACGGATCGCGCGACCCGCAGGGACAGACACCGGACTGGGCCGCGCTCGCCGACGCCTCGGCGCAGCGGGCGAGGCGCAGGCGGTGGATGCTGATAGGCGGCGGCGCGCTCGCCACCGCCGCCGTCGCGGCGATCGTCGCGACGGCCGTCGTGTCCACGAACGGCGACGGTGACCGGGCGGGCGGCAAGAACGCGAGCGACCTGCCCGCGCCGCCCGATCTGCCCAGCGAGAGCGCCGAGCCCGAGCCGTCCTTCTCCGAGGCCGTGCCGCTGCCGCCGCCGGACCCGAAGGACTTCATCTCCACCGAGGACAAGGACACGGCGCCTCTCGGCGCCGACACCCTCTTCCCCGGCTCCAAGCTGACGATGGGCGACCGCGAGTACACGAAGGGCGCCACGAACCGCACCACGAACTGCGCGGGCGCGACCCAGGGCGACCTCGGCTCGATCCTCGCCTCCAACACCTGCGACCAGGTCATCCGCGCCACGTACACCCGCGAGGGCACGGCCGTGACCGTTGGCGTCGCCGTCTTCTCCACCGAGACGCAGGCGCTGAAGGCGAAGAAGGAGGCGCGCGGCGGGCTGGCCTCGCTCTCCGGGTCGGGTGTCCCGACGTTCTGCCGGGGCGGCACGATCTGCCGCAAGACCACCAACTCGGTGGGCCGGTACGTGTACTTCACCGTCGGCGGCTTCACCAACGGCAAGGACGTCGTGAAGACCGACAAGGACGTCTACACCACCGGGGACGACGTCGCGGAGTTCACCTTCCTCCAGATCCGCAAGCGCGGCGAGACGCAGGCCTCAGCAGCAGCCACCGCACCCGTCGACCAGTGACGTCGTAGCACCCGTGCCCGTCCCCCCGGCAGCCGGCAGGGTCCGCTTGTTGCGGGCCAGCCGGTTGCGCTCGGCGAGCTGGTCGTCGGCCGGGTAGCCGACCTCCTCCAGGGTGAGTCCATGGGGCCGTACGACATGGACGGCCGAGTCCCGCACCCCGGCGGCCAGCACCTTCGCCGGCCACTCCACGGGCCGGTGCCCGTCGCCGACGAACAGCAGCGCGCCCACCAGCGAGCGCACCATGTTGTGGCAGAAGGCGTCGGCGCGCACGGTCGCGGTGACGACGCCGTGCGCGTCCCGCTCCCAGTCCAGCCGCTGGAGCGTACGGATGGTCGTCGCGCCCTCGCGCCTCTTGCAGTACGCGGCGAAGTCGTGCTCCCCGAGCAGCCCCGCCGACGCGGCGTTCATCGCGTCCACGTCCAACGCCCAGTCGTGCCACAGGACATGACCGCGCAGCAGCGGGTCGACGCCGCCGGGGCCGTCGGTGACGCGGTAGGCGTAGCGCCGCCAGACCGCCGAGAAACGGGCGTTGAAGCCCGGTGGGGCCTCCTCGACCCGCCACACCCGCACATCGTGCGCGAGGCGCCCCGCGAGGCGCCGCAGCAGCTTCTCCCGGTGCTCGGCCCACAGCTCGACGGGCAGATCGACGTGCGCGACCTGGCCGCGCGCGTGGACGCCCGCGTCGGTCCGCCCCGCGACGGTCAGCTCGTACGATCGCGCGGACCGGGTCACGACCTTCAGCGCGTCCTCGATGTCCCCCTGGACGGTCCGCCGGGTGGCCTGCCGCGCCCAGCCGGAGAAGTCCTTCCCGTCGTAACTGAGGTCCAGCCGCACCCGTACGAACCCGGGCGCCGCCCCCTCGATGTCCTCACTCACCCGCAGCTCCTCTCGCAACGGAACGGGCCCGCCCCCGTGAGGGGAGCGGGCCCGTCCGTCGGCCGGACACGTCATGGGGACGCTCAGGCGTCCTTGGACTCGTCCTTGGCCTCGGTCTCGACCGCCTTGGCGTCCTCGACGGGGGCGTCCTCCGTGGAGTCCGCCTCCTTCTTGAGGGCGTCTTCCTTGACGGCGCGCTTCGTCGCGGCCTCGGCCTCACCGGTGGCCTTCTGTGCCACGGTCAGGGCCTCGACCAGCTCGATGACCGCCATCGGGGCGTTGTCGCCACGACGGGGACCGATCTTGGTGATGCGGGTGTAGCCACCGGGGCGGTTCTCGTACCGCGGAGCGATCTCGGTGAAGAGCGTGTGCACGATGCTCTTGTCCGTGATCGTCTGGAGAACGAGGCGACGGTTGTGGATGTCGCCCTTCTTCGCCTTGGTGACCAGACGCTCGGCGACCGGACGCAGCCGGCGGGCCTTGGCCTCGGTCGTCGTGATCTTGCCGTGCTCGAACAGCGCCTTCGCTAGGTTCGCGAGAAGCAGCCGCTCGTGCGCGGCACTGCCGCCCAGACGGGCACCCTTGGCGGGCTTCGGCATGGTGTTACTCCTTCATATCTGCACCGGCCGTATCAGGTACCGGTGTCAGTTCCCCGCGGACGGATGTCCACGGAAAGAAAATCAGTACTGCTCGGTCTCCACGAACCCGGCGTCCGCGTCGTCGTCCGCGCCGAACGCGTCAGCGGCGGCGGTGGGGTCGAATCCGGGCGGGCTGTCCTTGAGGGCCAGGCCCATGCCGGCCAGCTTCGCCTTGACCTCGTCGATCGACTTGGCGCCGAAGTTACGGATGTCGAGCAGGTCCGCCTCGGACCGCGCCACGAGCTCACCCACGGAGTGGATGCCCTCGCGCTTGAGGCAGTTGTACGACCGGACGGTGAGCTCAAGCTCCTCGATCGGCAGCGCCAGATCCGCGGCGAGCGCCGCGTCCGTCGGCGACGGGCCCATGTCGATGCCCTCGGCGTCGATGTTGAGCTCGCGCGCCAGACCGAACAGCTCGACCAGCGTCTTGCCGGCGGACGCCATGGCGTCGCGGGGGCGCATGGCCTGCTTGGTCTCGACGTCGACGATCAGCTTGTCGAAGTCGGTGCGCTGCTCGACACGGGTCGCCTCGACCTTGTACGTGACCTTGAGCACCGGCGAGTAGATCGAGTCGACCGGGATACGGCCGATCTCCTGGCCCACCTGCTTGTTCTGGACGGCGGAGACGTAGCCGCGACCGCGCTCGACGGTCAGCTCCATCTCCAGCTTGCCCTTGCCGTTCAGCGTCGCCAGCACGAGGTCCGGGTTGTGGACCTCGACACCGGCCGGAGGCGCGATGTCGGCGGCGGTGACCAGGCCGGGGCCCTGCTTGCGCAGGTACATCACGACCGGCTCGTCGTGCTCCGATGAGACGACCAGCTGCTTGATGTTGAGGATGAGGTCGGTGACGTCCTCCTTGACGCCCGGCACGGTGGTGAACTCGTGCAGGACCCCGTCGATCCGGATGCTGGTGACAGCGGCTCCGGGGATCGAGGAGAGGAGCGTACGGCGCAGGGAGTTACCGAGCGTGTAGCCGAAACCCGGCTCCAGGGGCTCGATCACGAACCGCGAACGGTATTCGTCGACGACCTCTTCGGTCAGCGACGGACGCTGAGCGATAAGCATGAAAATGCCTCCAGTCTTGGCACCCGCTATTTGATGCCAACAGAACAAGGATACGGGCGGCACGGGGCGAAGGCCCCGTACCGCCCGCGACCCGTACCCCTAGGGGGTACGGAAGATCAAACGCGGCGACGCTTCGGGGGGCGGCAGCCGTTGTGCGGGGTGGGGGTGACGTCCTGGATCGAACCCACCTCCAGGCCCGTGGCCTGGAGCGAGCGGATCGCGGTCTCACGGCCGGAGCCGGGACCCTTGACGAAGACGTCGACCTTGCGCATGCCGTGCTCCTGCGCCCGGCGGGCGGCCGACTCGGCGGCCATCTGCGCGGCGAAGGGGGTGGACTTGCGCGAGCCCTTGAAGCCGACGTGGCCGGCGGAGGCCCAGGAGATCACGTTGCCCGAGGGGTCGGTGATCGAGACGATGGTGTTGTTGAACGTGCTCTTGATGTGGGCGTGCCCGTGAGCGACGTTCTTCTTTTCCTTGCGGCGCACCTTCTTGGCAGCGCCCTGACGACCCTTGGGGGGCATCTATTACTCCTACGGGAGGTGGTCGGTCCTACAGCGAAGACCGCTGATGAGCGTCCGCTGAGGACTACTTCTTGCCCGGCTTCTTCTTGCCGGCGATGGCGCGACGCGGACCCTTGCGGGTACGGGCGTTCGTGCTCGTGCGCTGGCCGTGGACCGGCAGGCCGCGACGGTGGCGCAGACCCTGGTAGCAGCCGATCTCGACCTTGCGGCGGATGTCGGCCTGGATCTCGCGACGGAGGTCACCCTCGGTCTTGAGGTTGGTGTCCACGTACTCGCGGAGCTTGACGAGGTCGTCCTCGGCAAGGTCGCGGACGCGCACGTTGGGGTCGACGCCGGTGGCGGCGAGGGCTTCCTTGGACCGGGTGCGCCCGATGCCGAAGACATAGGTGAGGGCGACCTCGACGCGCTTTTCGCGCGGGAGGTCAACGCCTGCGAGGCGTGCCATTCATGGCTCCTGAGTGATTTCGGAGGTCTTCCGCAGTGACTCTCCCGGACCGCTGTGCTCTCTCCGGGTCCCCGGCCTCCGCCGGAGGTGTCGGCGCCATCAGCTGGTGCGGATGGCGTCGGACACTGCGTATATACGTTGTCGCTCGCGTCGCGCGAAGTACTGCGAGATGCAGAGGGGGTCGTGCGTCAGCCCTGGCGCTGCTTGTGGCGCAGGTTGTCACAGATGACCATGACCCGACCGTGGCGGCGGATCACCTTGCACTTGTCGCAGATCTTCTTGACGCTCGGCTTGACCTTCATGGTGTGAGGTTCTCCGGGTCAGTGCCGGCACCCCGGGAAGGGGGCGAGGCAAGATCTACTTGTATCGGTAGACGATCCGGCCACGCGTCAGGTCGTAGGGAGACAGCTCCACCACTACCCGGTCATCGGGAAGGATTCGGATGTAGTGCATCCGCATCTTGCCACTGATGTGCGCGAGGACCTTGTGACCGTTCTGGAGCTCCACCTTGAACATGGCGTTCGGGAGGGACTCGATCACGGTGCCCTCAATTTCGATGGCACCTTGCTTCTTGGCCACGCTTCGCCCTTCGAATCGGCTACCTTGATCGATTCTGGACCCCCGAATGCGGACACACGGGTACACCAGAGCCGACGCGTCAGTCTACGGCAGGGCTCTCGAAAACACGAATCGGTGAGTTTGCCCACCCTTGGAGATCGTCAATCCCCTGATCCCCCGGATGCCCCGGGGGTCCGCTCACGCCAGCGGATCCGGCGCAGCCGTCACGCCCAGCTCCGCCAGCTTCGCCTTGCCCCCGACTGATCCTCCCAACGCCCCGCTCGCGGGCTCGGCGCCGGGGCGCCTCACAAGCTTCGCGCGGCTGTGCCGGACTCCGTCCGGCCGACCGGGCCGACGAGCCCGCTCACGCCAGCGGATCCGGCGCAGCCGTCACGCCCAGCTCCGCCAGCTTCGCCTTGCCCCCGTCGACCGCCGTCAGGACCAGCGGACCGTCCTCCGTCACCGCCACCGAGTGCTCCCAGTGCGAGGACCACGTGCCGTCGGTCGTGATGACCGTCCACTCGTCGGACAGGACCTCCGTGTGCGGCGTGCCGAGCGAGACCATCGGCTCGATCGCCAGGCAGAAGCCGGGGACCAGCTTCGGGCCCTTGCCGCGCTTGCGGGAAACGTAGTTCAGCAGATGCGGGTCCATGTGCATCTGGGTACCGATGCCGTGGCCGCCGTAGTCCTCGACGATGCCGTACTTGCCGCCGCCCGGCTTCGGCTGGCGGCGGATGTACGTCTCGATCGCCCGCGAGACGTCCACCAGCCGGGCACCGCCGCGCATCGCCGCGATCCCCGCCCACATCGACCCCTCCGTCACACGCGAGAGCTCGATCAGCTCCGGGGCGTGACCGCCGCCCACGAACGCCGTGAAGGCCGCGTCGCCGTGCCAGCCATCCACGATCGCGCCGGCGTCGATCGAGATGATGTCGCCGTCCTTCAGTACGGTCGTGGTGTCCGGGATCCCGTGCACCACCACCTCGTTGACCGAGGTGCAGATCGTCGCGGGGAACCCGCCGTAACCGAGGAAGTTGGGCTTCGCGCCATGGTCGGCGAGGACCTTGCGCGCGACCTCGTCCAGGTCCTTCGTGGTGGCGCCGGGCACCGCGGCCTCGCCGGTGGCCGCGTGGATCGCGGCCACGACCAGCCCGGCCTCGCGCATCTTCGCGATCTGCTCGGGGGTCTTGATCTCCACCATGACGGCGGCCTGCCTCACTCGGTCGAAGAAACGTTGTCTCAGCCGCGCGGCGTCCGCGCGGGCACATCTACGGTAGTCGCCCGGACAGCAGTACGGCCGTGGTGCCCACTCGGGCGCCCCGGCCGTATCACTGTGCCGTACAAGGTGGTACCGCGCTGAGAACCGGACCTAGGCGGCCCGGCCCCCCTCCTCCAGAGCCGCCATCGCGCGCTTGGTCACCTCGGCGACCTTGCCCAGCGCCGAGATGGTGACCACGAGGCCCTGCTCCCGGTAGTGGTCGATGATCGGCTCGGTCTGCGTGTGGTAGACCTCCAGCCGCGTGCGGACCGTTTCCTCGGAGTCGTCGTGCCGCTGGTACAGCTCACCGCCGCACACATCACACACGCCCTGCTCCTTCGGCGGGCTGTAGGTGAGGTGGAAGACGTGCGAGCTGTCCTTGCGGCAGGTGCGCCGACCGGCGATCCGCTTGACCACCTCGTCCTCGTCGACCTCCAGGTCCAGCACGGCGTCCAGATGCAGCCCCTCGGCCGTGAGCGCCTTGTCGAGCGCTTCGGCCTGCGAGACGTTGCGGGGAAAGCCGTCCAGAAGGAAGCCGTTCGCGGCGTCCGGCTGCCCCATCCGTTCCAGCGCCATCGCGATGGTGACCTCGTCGGGAACCAGGTTCCCGGCGTTGATGTAGCTCTTCGCCTGTTTGCCGAGGTCGGTGCCCTGGCTCATGTTGGCGCGGAACAGATCACCGGTGGAGATGTGTGGAATGGAGAGGTTCTCGGCGAGGTACGCAGCCTGCGTTCCCTTGCCGGCACCGGGCGGTCCGACGAGGACGATTCGCATCAGCGGAGGAACCCTTCGTAATTACGCTGCTGGAGCTGGCTCTCGATCTGCTTCACAGTCTCCAGACCCACACCCACGATGATCAGGATGCTTGTCCCGCCGAACGGGAAGTTCTGGTTCGCGCCGCCGAAGCCTGCCAACGCCATCGTTGGGACGAGAGCGATCAACCCCAGGTACAGCGAGCCCGGCCAAGTGATCCGGTTGAGTACGTAACTCAGATACTCGGCAGTAGGTCGACCGGCCCGGATGCCCGGGATGAAGCCACCATACTTCTTCATGTTGTCCGCTACTTCTTCGGGGTTGAACGTGATGGCCACGTAGAAGAAGGCGAAGAACACGACCAGCACGAAGTAGGTCGCGATGTAGTACGGATGGTCACCCTTGATGAAGTGGGCTTCGATCCAGGTCTTCCAGCCAGACTGCGAGCTGGAGAACTGCGCGATCAGCGCCGGGATGTAGAGCAGCGACGACGCGAAGATGACGGGGATCACACCCGCCTGGTTCACCTTCAGCGGGATGTACGTGGACGTACCGCCGTAGGACCTGCGGCCGATCATCCGCTTCGCGTACTGGACGGGGATCCGGCGCTGCGCCTGCTCGACGAAGACGACGAGACCCACCATCACGAAGCCGATCAGAATGACCGTGCCGAACTCGATCCAGCCCTGGGCGAGCTTGCCGCTCTCCTTGATGGCCCACAGCGCGCCGGGGAAGCCGGCGGCGATGGAGATGAACATCAGGATGGACATGCCGTTGCCGATGCCCTTGTCGGTGATCATCTCACCGAGCCACATGACGGCGGCCGTACCGGCGGTCATCGTGATGACCATCGTCACGGTGATGAAGATCGACTGGTCCGGAACGATCTCCGAGGCGACGGGGCAGCCGCTGAAGAGCGCGCCGCTGCGCGCGGTAGCCACCAGACCGGTGCCCTGGAGCACCGCGAGGGCGACTGTCAGGTATCGGGTGTACTGAGTGATCTTGGCCTGACCGGACTGCCCTTCCTTCTTGAGGGCTTCGAGTCGGGGGATGACCACGGTCAGCAGCTGCAGGATGATGCTTGCCGTGATGTACGGCATGATGCCGAGCGCGAAGATCGTAATCTGCAGCAGCGCTCCGCCGCTGAACATGTTCACCAAGCCGAACAGGCTGTTGTTGCCCTTCTGGGCTGCGTCGACACACGTCTGCACGTTCTCGTAGCTGACGCCCGGGACGGGGATGTGCGCCCCGAACCGGTACAGCACGATGATGAACAGCGTGAAGAGCAGCTTCTTGCGCAGGTCGGGCGTCTTGAACGCCCGGGCGAACGCGGTGAGCACGGTGCCTCCTGCGACCCCCGCGCTCGCGCGTCAAGGGTGACGGTCTTGAGGATCGACGGATACATATCAGGCAAAAAGCCACGCGACCACCCCTGCGGAGAGTCCGCGTGGCTCGGGGTCCGGGGGCGGACCCCCGGGTTCATACAGCAATAGTGCACGCCACCTTACCGGCGTACCTGCTCCCCTAGGAACGACCAACCGGGGATGCCCCTTTTGAGAGGCACCCCCGGTTGGTGTTCAGTCCATCGAATTCGTCCGAGACGTCTCAGACGAGTTCGGTGACGGAGCCGCCGGCGGCGGCAATCTTCTCCTTGGCGGAGCCGGAAGCGGCGTCAACCGAAACCGTCAGTGCCACGGAGATCTCGCCCTGGCCCAGGACCTTGACGAGGCTGTTCTTACGGACCGCGCCCTTGTCGACCAGATCGGCCACAGTGACCTCGCCACCCTGCGGGTAGAGCTCGGCCAGCTTGTCCAGGTTCACGACCTGGTACTCGGTGCGGAACGGGTTCTTGAAGCCCTTGAGCTTCGGGAGACGCATGTGGAGGGGCATCTGCCCGCCCTCGAAGCGCTCCGGAACCTGGTAACGGGCCTTGGTGCCCTTGGTGCCACGACCCGCGGTCTTGCCCTTGGACGCCTCGCCACGGCCCACACGGGTCTTGGCGGTCTTGGCTCCGGGGGCAGGACGGAGGTTGTGGACCTTCAGCGGCTTCTGCTCCGCCATGTCAGTCGACCTCCTCAACCGTCACGAGGTGCCGCACGGTGTTGGCCATGCCGCGGAACTCGGGACGGTCTTCCTTGACAACCACGTCGTTGACCCGCTTGAGGCCGAGCGAACGAAGGGTCTCGCGGTGGTTCTGCTTGCTGCCGATGTACGACTTCGTCTGCGTGATCTTGAGACGGGCCATCACGCACCCGCTCCCGCACGCGCCCTGAGCAGAGCCGCGGGGGCGACGTCCTCAAGGGGCAGACCGCGGCGGGCCGCGATCTCCTCGGGACGCTGCAGACCCTGAAGGGCCGCCACGGTCGCGTGCACGATGTTGATCGGGTTCGACGAACCGAGCGACTTCGACAGGATGTCGTGGACGCCGGCGCACTCAAGTACCGCACGCACCGGGCCACCGGCGATGACGCCGGTACCGGGGGACGCGGGCTTGAGCAGGACGACGCCCGCCGCCTTCTCACCCTGGATCGGGTGCGGGATGGTGCCCTGGATACGGGGGACCTTGAAGAAGTGCTTCTTGGCCTCCTCAACACCCTTGGCGATGGCGGCCGGCACCTCCTTGGCCTTGCCGTAACCGACACCCACGGTGCCGTCACCGTCGCCCACCACGACCAGCGCGGTGAAGCTGAAGCGACGACCACCCTTCACGACCTTGGCGACACGGTTGATCGCGACGACACGCTCGACGTACGCGGTCTTCTCGGCGGCAGCGCCACCGTCACGGCCCTTCCGGTCCCGCCGCTCGCCGCCACCGGCACCGCTTCCGCGGCGCTGGGGTCCAGCCATTGGATTTACCTCTCTCTGTTACGTCCGCTAGCTCCGGAACCGGGGCTTAGAACTTCAGCCCGGCTTCACGGGCGGCGTCAGCCAGAGCGGCAATCCGCCCGGCGTACTGGTTGCCACCACGGTCGAACACGACGGCCTCGATACCGGCGGCCTTGGCGCGCTCGGCGACCAGGGCACCCACCCGCTGTGCCTGGGCGCTCTTGTCGCCCTCGCCACCGCGGATCGAGGTGTCCAGGGTCGACGCCGACGCGAGCGTGTGGCCCGCGATGTCGTCGATGACCTGGGCCACCATGTGGCGGTTGGAACGCGTCACAACGAGCCGGGGGCGCGCCTGCGTGCCCGAGACCTTCTTGCGTACGCGGATGTGCCGGCGCTTGATGGCAGCGGCCTTGTAGGCCTTGCCCTTGGCGATCTTCACACCGTATGCCATGGCTACTTACCCGCCTTTCCGACCTTGCGGCGGATGACCTCGCCGGCGTACTTGACGCCCTTGGCCTTGTACGGGTCGGGCTTCCGCAGCTTGCGGATGTTCGCCGCGACCTCGCCGACCTTCTGCTTGTCGATGCCCTCGACACTGAGCTTCGTCGGGGACTCGACCTTGAAGGTGATGCCTTCGGGCGCCTCGACGGTGATCGGGTGGCTGTATCCGAGCGCGAACTCCAGGTTGGAGCCCTTCGCCTGGACGCGGTAGCCGACACCGCTGATTTCGAGCGCCTTGGTGTATCCCTGGGTCACACCGGTGATCATGTTCGCCACCAGCGTGCGGGACAGGCCGTGGAGGGCCTTGTTCTGACGCTCGTCGTTCGGGCGCAGCACCTTGAGGGTGCCGTCGTCGCCCTTGGTGACCTCGATCGGCGCCGCCACGGTGTGCGAGAGGGAACCCTTGGGGCCCTTCACCGCGACCGTACGGCCGTCGATGGTGACGTCCACACCGGTGGGAACCTGGATGGGGAGCTTGCCGATTCGCGACATGAGCTTTTCCTCCGTTCCCGACTACCAGACGTAGGCGAGGACTTCCCCACCTACGCCCTTCTTGCCTGCCTGCTGGCCCGTCAGAAGACCGTGGGACGTGGAGATGATCGCCACGCCCAGGCCGCCGAGCACCTTGGGCAGGTTGGTGGACTTGGCATACACGCGCAGACCCGGCTTCGAGATGCGCTTGATGCCGGCGATCGAACGCTCGCGGTTCGGGCCGAACTTCAGCTCAAGGGTGAGGCTCTTGCCGACCTCGGCGTCCTCGACCTTCCAGCCGGTGATGAAGCCCTCCTGCTGGAGGATCTCCGCGATGTGCGACTTGATCTTGCTGTGCGGCATCTCGACGGTGTCGTGATACGCCGAGTTCGCGTTACGCAGACGCGTGAGCATGTCTGCGATGGGATCAGTCATGGTCATGAATTGGCCTTCGGCCTCTCTCGCCGGGGTTTCCTGTATGCGCCATCCCTCTCCCCGCTCGATGGCGGGACGGGTGCGGTGCGGGGACCTACGGCGTAGTAAGTTTTGGGCGCCGGACGCCCAACCCCGCAAGCCTACGGCATGTGGGGCAGGGCATCCGCCGACCAGTTGCTTACCGAGAGCGTCTGGTAATTCCCGAAGTGGGGAATTACCAGGAGCTCTTGGTGACGCCCGGCAGCTCGCCGCGGTGTGCCATCTCACGAAGGCAGACACGGCAGAGGCCGAACTTGCGGTAGACGGAGTGGGGGCGCCCGCAGCGCTGGCAGCGGGTGTAACCGCGCACGCCGAACTTCGGCTTGCGGGCGGCCTTAGCGATCAGAGCCTTCTTCGCCACGGTCAGTTCTCCTTGAACGGGAAGCCGAGGTGACGAAGGAGGGCACGACCCTCGTCGTCGTTGGTCGCCGTGGTCACCACGGTGATGTCCATGCCCCGGACCCGGTCGATCTTGTCCTGGTCGATCTCGTGGAACATGACCTGCTCCGTGAGACCGAAGGTGTAGTTGCCACGGCCGTCGAACTGCTTCGGCGACAGGCCGCGGAAGTCACGGATACGCGGCAGCGCGAGCGACAGCGTACGGTCCAGGAACTCCCACATGCGGTCACCGCGGAGGGTGACGTGGCAGCCGATCGGCTGCCCCTCGCGCAGCTTGAACTGCGCGATCGACTTGCGGGCCTTGGTCACGGCCGGCTTCTGGCCGGTGATCGTGGTGAGGTCCTTGATGGCACCCTCGATCAGCTTGGAGTCGCGGGCGGCGTCGCCCACACCCATGTTGACCACGATCTTGATGAGACCGGGGATCTGCATGACGTTCTCGTACGAGAACTCCTCACGCAGCTTGCCGGCGATCTCCTCGCGGTAGCGCAGCTTCAGACGCGGTGCAGTGGTGGTCGTCATCAGATGTCCTCACCGGTCCGCTTGGCAACGCGGATCTTGTTGCCCTCGTCGTCAAAGCGGTACCCGACGCGGGTGACGACCTTCTTGCCGTCCTTCTCCACGACCAGCTGAACGTTGCTGACGTGGACAGGGGCCTCGGTCGTCACGATGCCGCCGGTCTGCGAACCACGAGCGGTCTGGCCGGCCTTGGTGTGCTTCTTGACCCGGTTGACACCCTCGACGAGGACGCGGTCCTGCGTGGGGTAGGCCACGATGACCTTGCCCTGCTTGCCCTTGTCCTTGCCGGTGATGACCTGAACCAGGTCGCCCTTCTTGATCTTCATGCTTACAGCACCTCCGGCGCGAGCGAGATGATCTTCATGAACTTCTTCTCGCGCAGCTCACGGCCCACCGGGCCGAAGATACGGGTGCCACGAGGGTCGCCGTCGTTCTTCAGAATGACGGCGGCGTTCTCGTCGAAGCGGATGTACGAGCCGTCCTGGCGGCGGCGCTCCTTCACGGTGCGAACGATGACCGCCTTGATGACGTCACCCTTCTTCACGTTGCCACCGGGGATCGCGTCCTTGACGGTGGCGACGATGACGTCACCGATACCCGCGTAGCGGCGACCCGAGCCACCGAGAACACGGATGCAAAGGATCTCCTTGGCACCAGTGTTGTCGGCGACACGCAGTCGCGACTCCTGCTGGATCACGTCTATCTCCTGATCGTCTGCCGGTTCCCGGCGGAACTACTCCCAGAGAATGCCCTGGGAGGGATTGCTGGGCCTTGTGTTACTTGGCCTTCTCAAGGATCTCGACGATGCGCCAGCGCTTCGTCGCGGACAGCGGCCGGGTCTCCATGAGGAGGACACGGTCGCCGATCCCGGCGGCGTTCTGCTCGTCGTGCGCCTTGAGCTTGTTCGTACGGCGGATGACCTTGCCGTACAGGGCGTGCTTCACGCGGTCCTCGACAGCGACGACGACGGTCTTGTCCATCTTGTCGCTGACGACGAGACCCTCACGGGTCTTGCGGAATCCGCGCTCGCTCTTCGCGGTCGTCTCGGTCACGTTGCTCTCAGTCATCAGGCGCTCTCCACCGTCTCGATGCCCAGCTCGCGCTCACGCATCAGGGTGTAGATCCGCGCGATGTCCTTCCGGACCAGCTTCAGCCGGCCGTGGTTCTCAAGCTGACCGGTCGCCGCCTGGAAGCGGAGGTTGAACAGCTCTTCCTTGGCCTCGCGAAGCTTGTCGACAAGCTCCTCGTTGCCCAGTTCACGCAGCTCGGACGCCTTGGTAACGGCCGCCATCACGACTCACCTGCCTCGCGCCGAACGATGCGGCACTTCATCGGAAGCTTGTGGGCGGCGCGGGTGAGCGCCTCCTTGGCAACCTTCTCGTTCGGGTAGGACAGCTCGAACATCACCCGGCCGGGCTTGACGTTCGCGATCCACCACTCGGGAGAACCCTTACCGGAACCCATGCGGGTCTCGGCGGGCTTCTTCGTGAGCGGACGGTCCGGGTAGATGTTGATCCAGACCTTGCCGCCACGCTTGATGTGGCGGGTCATCGCGATACGGGCCGCCTCGATCTGGCGGTTCGTCACGTAGGCCGGGGTCAGCGCCTGGATGCCGTACTCGCCGAACGCAACCTGCGTACCACCCTTGGACATTCCGCTGCGCTTCGGGTGGTGCTGCTTGCGGTGCTTGACCCTACGGGGGATCAGCATTTCGGTCAGGCCTCCGTTCCGCCGGTAGAAGTGGGCGCGGCCTCCGCTGCCGGAGCAGCCGTGGCACCGGCCTTCGCCGACTCGGGAGCCTCGGCACCCGGAGCCTGCTGCGGCTTGCGGCCACCGCGACCGCCGCGCTCGCCACCGCGGCCACCGCGGCCGGCGGGGCGGTCGCTGCCGCCGCCACGGGCCGGACGGTTGCCCGCGCGCGCCGCGGCGTTCTCGGCGCGCACCTCGGCGATGTTCTTGACGTCGCCCTTGTAGATCCAGACCTTCACACCGATACGGCCGAAGGTCGTCTTGGCCTCGAAGAAGCCGTAGTCGACGTTGGCGCGGAGCGTGTGCAGGGGCACGCGGCCCTCGCGGTAGAACTCCGAGCGCGACATCTCGGCGCCGCCGAGGCGGCCACCGCACTGGATCTTGATGCCCTTGGCGCCGGCCTTCATCGTCGACTGCATGCTCTTGCGCATGGCGCGACGGAAGGAGACACGCGAGGACAGCTGCTCGGCGACGGCCTGGGCCACCAGCTGAGCGTCCACCTCGGGGTTCTTGACCTCAAGGATGTTCAGCTGGACCTGCTTGCCGGTCAGCTTCTCCAGCTCGCCGCGGATACGGTCGGCCTCGGCGCCGCGGCGGCCGATGACGATGCCCGGACGTGCGGTGTGGATGTCCACGCGGACGCGGTCACGGGTGCGCTCGATCTCCACCTTGGAGATACCGGCACGCTCCATCCCCTTCGTCATCATGCGACGAATGGCGACGTCTTCCTTGACGTAGTCCTTGTACAGCTTGTCGGCATACCAGCGGGACTTGAAGTCCGTGGTGATACCGAGCCGGAACCCATGCGGGTTAACCTTCTGGCCCATTACCGGGTTCCTTCCTTGCTGCTGACGACCACGGTGATGTGGCTGGTCCGCTTACGGATCCGGTAGGCGCGGCCCTGGGCACGCGGCCGGAACCGCTTCAGGGTCGGACCCTCGTCCACGTACGCCTCGCTGATGACCAGCGAAGTGGCGTCGGAGTGGTCGTAGTTGTGCGCGGCGTTGGCAATGGCGCTGTCCAGCACCTTGCCGACCGGCACGCTCGCGGCCTGCGGGGCGAAACGCAGGACCGCCTGAGCCTCCGTGGCGTCCATGCCACGGATGAGGTCCACCACGCGGCGGGCCTTCATGGGCGTGACGCGGATGTACCGCGCCTGGGCCCTGGCTTCCATGGTTGTCCCTTCGGTGTAAGTCATAGTCGTTTCCACCCCGCGGTTAGCGGCGCTTCGACTTCCGGTCGTCCTTGACGTGGCCGCGGAAGGTGCGAGTCGGCGAGAACTCGCCGAGCTTGTGGCCGACCATCGACTCGGTGACGAACACCGGGACATGGATCTTGCCGTTGTGCACCGCGATGGTGTGGCCCAGCATTGCCGGGACGATCATCGAGCGACGGGACCAGGTCTTGATGACGTTCTTGGTGCCAGCTTCGTTCTGGACGTCCACCTTCTTGATGAGGTGGCCGTCGACGAAGGGCCCCTTCTTGAGACTGCGCGGCATCTGAAAACCCGCTCCTAGCGCTTCTTGTTCGTCTTGCGGCGGCGGACGATGTACTTGTTGCTCGCCTTCTTCGGCGAACGCGTACGACCTTCCTTCTGACCCCACGGGCTGACCGGGTGGCGACCACCGGAGGTCTTGCCCTCACCACCACCGTGCGGGTGGTCAACGGGGTTCATGGCGACACCGCGGACGGTCGGGCGGACGCCCTTCCAGCGCATACGGCCGGCCTTGCCCCAGTTGATGTTCGACTGCTCGGCGTTGCCGACCTCACCGATGGTGGCGCGGCAGCGGACGTCGACCAGCCGGATCTCTCCGGACGGCATACGAAGGTGGGCCATGGAGCCCTCCTTCGCCAGCAGCTGTACGGAAGTGCCCGCGGAACGGGCGAACTTCGCGCCGCCGCCGGGACGCAGCTCGATGGCGTGGATGGTCGTACCGACCGGGATGTTGCGCAGCGCCAGGTTGTTGCCGGGCTTGATGTCGGCGGACGGGCCGTTCTCGACACGGCTGCCCTGCGCCAGGCCACGCGGCGCGAGAATGTAGCGCTTCTCGCCGTCCGCGTAGTGCAGGAGCGCGATGCGCGCGGTGCGGTTCGGGTCGTACTCGATGTGGGCGACCTTGGCCGGCACACCGTCCTTGTCGTGACGACGGAAGTCGATCAGACGGAAGGCGCGCTTGTGGCCGCCGCCCTGGTGGCGAACGGTCACACGACCGGCGTTGTTACGGCCGCCCTTGCTGTGCAGCGGGCGGACCAGCGACTTCTCCGGCGTGGACCGCGTGATCTCGACGAAGTCGGCGACGCTGGAGCCACGACGGCCCGGGGTCGTCGGCTTGTACTTGCGGATACCCATTTCTCAGTCCTCGGAATATTCCGGACTTCGATTCGATCCGACTTCCGTTAGGAAGTCGGGCCGCCGAAGATGTCGATACGGTCGCCCTCGGCGAGGGTCACGATGGCGCGCTTGGTGTCCGAGCGCTTGCCGAAACCGGTGCGGGTGCGCTTGCGCTTGCCCTGCCGGTTGATCGTGTTGACCCCGGTGACCTTGACCGAGAAGACCGCCTCGACGGCCTGCTTGATCTGGGTCTTGTTGGAGCCGGGCGCGACGATGAACGTGTACTTGTTCTCGTCGAGCAGCGCGTAGCTCTTCTCGGACACCACGGGCTTGACGAGAACGTCACGCGGGTCCGTGAAGGTCTTGCTGGTGATCTCGGCCATCAGGCTTCGCTCCCCTCGGTCTCGGCAGTCTGTCGCGCAGCCCCGCCGGACACGAAGGACTCGAAGGCGGCCTTGGTGAAGACCACGTCGTCGGAGACAAGCACGTCGTACGTGTTGAGCTGTCCCGGGTCCAGCAGGTGGACCTCGGGGAGATTGCGCGCGGACAGCCACGCGGTCTCGTCGCTCCGCTCGACGACCAGGAGCACGTTCTTGCGCTCGCTGACCTTGCCGAGCAGGGTCTTGGCGGCCTTGGTGGACGCCACGCCCTCGACCACGTCGGAGACGACGTGGATACGGGCGTTGCGGGCCCGGTCGGTGAGGGCCCCGCGCAGGGCGGCGACCTTCATCTTCTTCGGGGTCCGCTGCGAGTAGTCACGCGGGGTGGGGCCGTGTACGACGCCACCGCCGGCGAACTGCGGCGCACGGGTCGAACCCTGACGGGCGCGGCCGGTGCCCTTCTGGCGGTAAGGCTTCTTGCCACCACCACGGACCTCGCCACGGCGCTTGACCTTGTGCGTGCCCTGACGGGCGGCGGCCAGCTGCGCGACGACGACCTGGTGGATCAGCGGGATGCTGACCTTGGCGTCGAAGATCTCGGCCGGGAGCTCGACGGTCCCGGTCTTGTCGCCCGAGGGCGACATGATGTCGATGGTGCTGCTCATGTCTTCAGGCCCCCTTCGCCGCGGTGCGGACCAGGACGAGGCCGCCGTTCGGACCGGGGACCGCGCCCTTGATGAGGAGCAGGCCCTTCTCCGCGTCAACGGCGTGAACGGTCAGGTTCTGGGTGGTGACCCGCTCGTTGCCCATGCGACCCGCCATACGGAGGCCCTTGAACACACGGCCCGGGGTGGCGCAGCCACCGATGGAGCCGGGAGAGCGGTGCTTGCGCTGGGTTCCGTGACCGGCGCCGAGGCCCTTGAAGTTGTGACGCTTCATGACACCGGCGAAGCCCTTGCCCTTGCTCTTGCCCGTGACGTCCACGCGGACGCCGGACTCGAACACGGCCGCGGTGACCTCCTGGCCGAGCGTGTACTCGCCGGCGTCGGAGGTGCGGAGCTCCACCAGGTGGCGGCGGGGGGTCACGTCGGCCTTGGCGAAGTGGCCCTTGAGGGGCTTGTTCACCTTGCGCGGGTCGATCTCGCCGAAGGCGATCTGGACCGACTCGTAGCCGTCGGAGTCATTCGTACGGACCTGGGTAACGACGCAGGGTCCGGCCTTGACCACGGTCACCGGGACGACACGGTTGTTCTCGTCCCAGACCTGGGTCATGCCGAGCTTCTCGCCCAGGACACCCTTGATCTGCTTTGCCATCTCTTCCGCGCCTCTCAGAGCTTGATCTCGATGTCGACGCCGGCCGGAAGGTCCAGGCGCATCAACGAGTCAACGGTCTTGGGCGTCGGGTCGAGAATGTCGATCAGGCGCTTGTGCGTGCGCATCTCGAAGTGCTCGCGCGAGTCCTTGTACTTGTGCGGCGACTTGATGACGCAGTACACGTTCTTCTCAGTGGGCAGCGGCACCGGGCCCGCGACCGACGCACCAGTGCGAGTCACCGTCTCGACGATCTTCTTCGCCGAAGAGTCGATGACCTCGTGGTCGTAGGCCTTGAGCCGGATGCGGATCTTCTGTCCCGCCATGGCTACTCAGTAGTCCTGTCTCTCGAAACGCTCTGGCTCCCGGGGGGCCTGTGCACTGCCCATCTCCGACCCACGCGGTCGGGCGTGTCGCATTCCCTTTTCGGATGAATCCCGAAGGATTTCCCTGCCAAGGGGTGCGGCCCTCATAGACCACGAGACCGGGGACGAACGCCCACCGGGTGCCTGGCCGGTACCCCGCTGACACTTCCCGGAAGATTCCCGTACGTCCGCCCCAGCGCTGCCGTGAGAGGCAGATGGGACGACGAGTACTGTGGGACTCGCTTCCGGTCCCCCCGGCGGGAGGCGCGCAGCATCGGCACTCAACCGAGCAACCTGAGCAGTGTGCCATATGGCCCGGAGCCCTGGCCAATCGCGGCGAGAGAGCGTACCCCACGGGGGGAGGGGCGAACCCTGGGGCTGACGCGGAATGCTCTTGTCGGCACGGGCCCGCCTGTACGGTGCGGTCGTGATGGCGGCACTGGACGACTACGGGTCCCTCAACGAAACGGCCCACCTGCTCGCGAGCCCGGAGAACGCCCGCAGACTACTGGCCTCGATCGACCAGCTCGAAAAGGGCGGCGGCACAGATCGCGGCCTGCCGCTGCCACTACGGCTGCTGACAGCCACCCATCGCTGCCCATGCCTCCCCGAAACGGAGGAAAATGGGGGGTGGAGGTGTGCATCATGCGGAAAGTAGTCGACTCCCGGGACATGCCGAGCGAGACGAACTGCACCCTCGCCATCACGGGCGAGGAGGACGAGGTCGTCCGCGCCGCGAGCGAACACGCGACTTCGGTGCACGGCCACGAGAACACGGCGGAACTGCGAGCCCAGATCCGGTCCAACCTGAAGGACGAGATGCCGCAGCAGGTGTGAGATCCGAAGATCCGAGGTCCCGGGCGGGTGAGATTCCGGCGAACCGGCCCGCCACCGGGCGGCGCCCGTCACGATGAGGCGTGTGACAACCACGGACCTCTGGCACCACTACGGCCGCACCCGCACCGAGCGCGACCGCGCCGTCCCCAAGTCCTTCCACTGGATCTGGAGCCAGGACGGCGGTCCAGGCGCGGAAGCCCTCGGCGATGTCACCGGCCAACGCGTCGCCGACCTCGGTGCCGGGTCCGCCAGGCACGCCGCCCACTTGGCGGCCCTTCACGGGCCCGCCCAGGTGGTGGCGGTCGACGCCTCTGCCGCCCAGCACGCCATGGCCACCGACCTGTACGCCGAACTCACACCACGCCTGCGCCTGGTGCACGCCGATGCGGTGGCGCACCTGCTTGCGGTGCCGGACACCTACGACGTGCTGTACAGCGTGTTCGGGGCGGTCGACTTCACCGAGCCGTACGAGCTGTCCCGAGCGGCGTCCGCCGCACTACGGCCTGGCGGGCGGCTGGTGTTCTCGACCCTCGCCCACTACCTGGGCGGCGAGCCCGCGGAGGCGGATGCGGTGGCTGCCGAGCTCTCTGCGAGGACGCCGGAGGGTGAGGCAACCACCATGCGCCGCTGGGTGCTTCAGGAGCACGTGTGGACGAAGATCCTGGACGAGGCGGGATTCACCGGGATCACCATCGACCTGCTGCCGGCCGCCGCGAGCGGGCCTCGCACGGCTGACACGCTGCTCGTGACGGCCTTCCGGCGAATCAGCGCTCCGACGCGTACGTGAGGAAGCTCGCCCACGCGGCGGAGTCGACTGCCAGGCGGGGGCCTTGGGGGTTCTTGGAGTCGCGGACGTGGACGGCGGTGGAGGTGGTGGCGACCTCGACGCAGTCGTTGGGGTTGCTGCTGTCGCTGTAGCTGCTCTTGAACCACGCCAGCCCGTGAGCCATGTCCGTCAGCGCTCCGACGCGTACGCCACGAAGCTCGCCCACGCGGTGGGTGAGACGCCGAGGCGGGGCCCCTGGGGGTTCTTGGAGTCACGGACGTGGATGGCCGTGAGGGTGGTGGCGACCTCGACGCAGTCGTTGCCGTTACTGCTGTCGCTGTAGCTGCTCTTGAACCATTCCAGCTCGGGAGCGTTCTCGACAGAGATCTTGCGGATCATGTTTCCCCCAGCACTCGCTCGATGAAGGCGTGTGACTCCCGTGGGCTGAGAGCCCGCGCCCGGATGATGCCATGTCGCAGTTCCAGGATCCGAAGATAGCGCGGGTCAGAGACAGGGCGGCCTCCGTACTCGTCATCGGTACGGCCCACCGCTGAACCGTCGTGGAACTTAAGCACTTGGATCTTCCCACCTGTTCCGGGGTGGTCCCATCGGTCGGTCGGCATCACTTGGATCTCGACGTTCCGCAACTGCCCTACCTCCAGCAGGTTTTGCAGTTGTTGGCGTGCCACCATTGTCCCCCCGATACAGCGGCGGACTGTCACCTCTTCCAGGACAAAACTCAGATCCGGAGCGGGTGACCGCTCAAAGATGGATTGCCGCGTCATGCGTGCGCTCAGCATCCGCTCCAACTCGTCCTGCGAGTACGCGGGGCGACGCGTTCCGAGCAGCGCCCGAGCGTGCGCTTCGGTCTGCAACAGCCCGTGCAGATTGTGGTTGCCGTACGACAAGAGCTCGACGGCCTTCGCCTCCATCTTGGCCAGATCCCGAACCCTCTTCGGATACCGGACCTCCGCCACGTCCTGCTTCATCGCGGAGATCATCCCCTCCGCCCGCAGCACCCTGTCCGCCTTGTCCAGGTACTCGGGGCGGGGAATCCGTGCGCCCGACTCCACCTTGTAGACCAGGTCCTCGCCGTAGCCGATCGCGTGGCCGAACTCCGACGCTCGCAGGCCGGCCGCCTCGCGGCGGAGCCGTAGTTAGCGGCCCACCGTCGCGATGACCGCCGCGCCCGACTCGTCGTCGGGGTCGACCTCCCAGCCCGGTTCGTCCGTGCCTTCCGTGTCCACATCCGCCTCCTTCGTACCGCTGCCCCCTCCGGACAGGCTGGACAGCACTGGACAATCCCCGGACAGTCACCGTACGTACCGGAGTCATCACTGGTCAGCGTATGCATGGACCGCCACGCTGAGTGACGTGAATCAACAAATCACCCAACTTGGCCTTTCGGAGCGCCACTTCGGCGTACTCCTGTCCCCCACGCCACGCGGCGCACGCCTCGCCCGGCGGCTGGCCACCGGGCATCTGCTCGCCTGGGACGTGCCGCCCCGGACGATCGAGACGGCGGAACAGGTCACCGCCGAGCTGGCGAACAACGCGGCCTCGCACGGCCGGCTGTCCGGGCGGGACTTCCTGCTGGAGCTGCGTGGGGCGGAGGACGGGAGCGTCCTCCGTATCGAGGTGACCGACACCCGGGGCGACCGTCTCCCCGGACTCAACCCCCAACTGCCGCCCCCGGACGACGAGTCGGGCAGAGGGCTGCTGCTGGTCGAGGTGCTCGCGGACCGGTGGGGGGTGGCGTCGGGGCCGGTGCCGCGGAAGACGGTGCGGGCGGAGCTGGACCTGGTACGGGCGGCATCATCCGTCCGGGTGAACATGTCCAACTGGGTGAGAGATGGGCCGGATTATCTGCCTAGGCTCGGCGAGACAAAGGCATATGCCAAAGGCGGATCCTGCCCCCATCGACTCACCCACAGGAACCCGCATGGTCAGCGCGCCTCATGAGGCGATGCACCGCATCTTCCAGGAGTACCCGGGGCTGTTCTCCCGCGTCTCCGAGGTGCTGGGTGTCAATTTCTCCCCGCCCACCTCGGTGACGATCCTGCCGACCGACCTCACCGAGTCCCGACCGGTGGAGCGCCGGGTGGACACGCTTATGCGTCTGGAGACCGAGAACGACGAGCCCTTACTTCTCGCTGTGGAAGCACAGGGGAAGAAGGACTTGGACAAGCCCGCCAGTTGGATGTACTACCTGTCGTATCTGTACGCGAAGTACAAGGTGCAGCCGGTACTTCTGGTCGTGTGCCAGGACCGCGCGACGGCGGAATGGGCGGCCCACCCGGTACACATCGGGCCCAGACAGTGGTCGTCGCTCACACTGCGCCCACTCGTCGCCGGCCCGCACAACATGCCCCTGATCACGAACGCGGCCGAGGCGCGCAAGGACCTGGCGCTTGCCACTCTTTCAGCGATCACACACGCCGACGATCCGGACATCGGTGCCATACTGAAATCGCTGTCCGCCGCACTGCGGGAGGCGCCGGAATCCCTCACCGGCCCACTCGTCGAACTCACCGCACAGGGCTTGGGCAAGCGCCCAGCCGCACAACAGTGGAGGAACCTGGTGGCCGTGGACCTTTCTTTCTACACCTCACCGCTCTCGGAGGAGATCCGCGACGAGGGCCGGGCAGAGGGCCGGGCGGCCAGCCGGGCCGAGGACATCCTGCTGATCCTTGAACAGCGCGGTGTCGAGATCTCGGACGATGCTCGCGAACGCATCACGAGCTGCGAGGACTCCGACTCCCTGCGGGAGTGGTTCCTGCGCTCCATCACTGTGTCCTCCGCCGAGGAGATCTTCAGCACGGAGTGACTCCCACCCCACCGACAGGGCCGCCCGCACCCTGCGGTCGGCCCTGCCACGTGTCCTGTCAGTGCCATGCACCACCATGGGCCGTCGGAACAGCGCTCGCCTGTGAGGAGTTGCCGAATGCTGGTCGAGGTCGCCGGGGTGCGAGCGCCCGTCGGGGCGGCGGTGGAGGCCGCGCGGATCGTCTGTGCGGAGTACGCGGACGCCGCGCTGTACCACCACTCCGTACGGTCCTACTTCTTCGGCGCGGCCTGGGCCGAGGCGCGCGGCCTCGACTTCGACCGTGAACTGTTCTTCGTCGCGGCGATGCTGCACGACTTGGCCCTCACCCCGCCCTTCGACAGCTACACGCTCGCCTTCGAAGAGGCCGGCGGCCATCTCGCCCGCGTCTTCACCGCCGGTCTCGGCTGGCCGACCGAGCGGCGCGACCGGACGGCCGAGTTGATCGTGCTCCACATGCGGGACGGCGTCGCGCCAGAAGTGGACGTGGAGAGCAGGCTGTTGCAGGTGGGGACCAGCGCGGACGTGTCCGGGACGGGCTTGGAAGCCTTCGCCCCTTCCTTCACGGACGCGCTCGTCAGGGCATACCCCCGGCTGGGCTTCGCCCATTCCTTCGTGCGCCTGTTCCAGGACCAGGCGCAGCGCAAACCCGGCTGCGCAGCCGCGGAGTTGGTCGCGGGAGGCTGGGCGGAACGGACCACTTCCCATGCGCTCGACACCAACCGCGAGCCACCATCCGGCGAAACTTCCCGGCCGCGCGAGAAGTGATCACCCTCGGGCCCCCGCCGGACCAGGAGCGACGCCCTACAGCACGGCACCGAGGAGGAGCCGCGCCTCACCCGGCCAAGTCGCCACAAGATCACGGTAGTTCGGGAAGCGGGGTCCGGGGACCGTGTCCTGGGTCGGCCGGCCGTTGAGCCAGCAGACCTGGACGGAGTCGCTCTCGGTGTCGAGCAGGCAGCACACTCCGCCGACGGCGGCGGTGAGGTCGGTGAACACCGTTCTGACGGCTGCGGACCGCTCGAACATCCGGCTCATCCCCGACGCGGCCGCCATGAACTCCAGCGAGGCGTAGCCGGGGTGCTGCTCGGGCGCGAACCGCACCGTGAGGTAGATGTACCCGATCGCGACCCGCCGGAGCTCATCGAGTTCGAGGTCACGGCCCTCGCAGTACTCGCGCACCACGTCGTCCACACCGAACATGATCGAGGTGTCGAGTTCGAGCGTGCCGCTCGCGGAGCAGTCGACCGGCTCGCTCTTGAAGTGGGACGTGAACGGTACGACGACCTCGGCACCGCCGGGCAGGGTGAGCGCGAGCGGCGGCGGGCGAAGGGTGCGTGGCGCCAGCTCGGTGAGCGCGCCCAGCGCCCTGGTGACGTTCTGAGCGGGCACGATCACCTGATAGGCGTAGTCAAGCCCCATACATCCCACCCCCTTTGGGTTTCGAACGGCATCGTTCCACGACATGCCGGTACGGGACGCCTGGATATTCGCCGGGGGGGGGAGGGGAGGCGGGACGCTAGCTGCTGACCGCGATGGCCGTCCCGATGGACACCGCCGCCACGGTCCGCATCACCGCGGTGTTCACCGCCTCGGCGCCCCAACTGACCTGCTCCAGCTCCTTCGCACGCTGGTAGACCGTGCCCGACCACGGGATGGAGCGGTTCAGGGTCGGCAGTGTGCCGCTCGCGGAGAGCAGCCCGATCAAAGCTGTCGTACGGGTATCGGGCTCCGCGCCGTCGATCAGAGCGGCACGGACCCTCTCCATGAGGGCCTTCTTGTGCCCGGTGTCCCCGGCGACCGTGGCGGTCGTACGGAACACCCCCAGCCTCTTCCTGCTCTCCCGGCGCAGCATGCCCCGCTCCACCAGCCGGTCGAGCACGGTCTCCCGCATCCCGGTGCCGATCTCGATGAGGAGCGTCTGGACACCGCGCTTTCGCTCGGCGATCTTCTCGTGGGCGGCCCGGAGCACGGGATCCGGCAGCGGATCGCCGACGACGGGGAGCACGTTCAGACCGTTCATTCCCGCGTCGTTCTCATCCACCGTGATGTGCCCACCGAGGCCGAGCTCCACGAGAACGGCGCCGCCCAGGGTGTAGTACAGCGTGCCCTCTCCCGCGATCGTCCCCGACTTGTCGTCGAACATCAGCAGCGTCAGGTCTTCGACGATGAGCGTTTCGCTCTGCACCGTTTCGTTCTGCATGGTCTTTCATCCAACCGTCGGCATCGGGATGGCCGTCAGGAGCGGGCCTGTGGCCACGCTAAGGCCGGATGGACGGTGGGAGCAGGGCGGCTTGTCATCACTGTTCATGACAGATGTCATGAGGACCCCGCGACCGGGTCGCGGCCCTCCACGACCCGGTCGCGCGCGACGTAAAAGATCTCAAGTACGTGAAGGGAGAAGACCCTTCCCAACCCCACCAGCCTCCCATCACTCGCATGGGTGAACTCGGGCAACTGGGCTGGATTTCGTACGGGTTGGCGGGCATATGCTCGCGGCGACAGCTCAACCACATACAGCGGCCCCCGGCCGGGACTGGCATCCCGAACGAGGGCCTCACCACCAAGGAAGCACAACCTTCCCCATGGATGCTCAGCACCTTAGCGCGCCCCCGCGCGCCACGTCCGGAGTTCCCCGACCCGTCGCCCGATCCGGTGTCGTTCACGCCAACACCCGGCACACCAAGCGCTACACGGTCGTCGGCAACCACCTCGCGCAGCACCGTGAACTGACCCTCGTCGCGATCGGGCTCGCCGTCCACATCCAGTCGCTGCCGGCCGGGGCCCGGGTCGGCATCAAGTGCCTCACGGCCCGCTTCCCGGAGGGCGAGACGCGGATCGCCTCCGCGCTACGGGAGTTGGAGGCGGCGGGCTATCTGGAGCGGACGCGTGAGCGGCTGGCGGGCGGTCGGATCGTCACGCGTACGGTGTCGCACAACCAGCCGGGGGTGGGGAAGGCGGCACCGGGGCCGGTGCCTCGGCCGGGCCCGGAGCCCGTACGCGTACCAGGTCCGGAGCCCGTACCCGTACCACCGGAGCCCCAACCACCCCTCCCCCAGCCCCTCTTGCCCGACCCGGACCGCCACCGTGCCGCCACCGATCTACTCGCGGGGTTACGGCGCCACGACCCGCGCCTGCTACTCGCCGAGCGCGACGTACAGCGGCTGGCGCCCGGTGTTGCCGCGTGGCTGGAGCGCGGCGCGGCCCCCGCCTCCGTCTGCCGCGCGCTGACCGCGAACCTGCCCGGGGACCCGCGCCATCCGGCCGCCCTGCTGGCCCACCGTCTCACCGCGCTGCTCCCACCTCCGCTTCCGCCCACGCCCGCCGTCGTACGCCCGCACCCCTTCCAGACCTGCGAGCGCTGTGAACGCGCCTTCCGCGCCCCGGAGCCCGGGTGCTGCCGCGACTGCGGTGACACCGGCGGGGCGGCTCAGGACAGTGTCGGTACGTCGCCGCCCCGCGCCCACGCGACCTCGACCCCGGGCAGGCCGTACCCCCAGCGCGCCACGATGCCCGCGAGTGTCGCCGCGTCCGGTGGGGCCGCGCCCAGGCCGATCGCGTAGCGGACGCGGTCTCCCTCCGTCGCGTGCGGGCGTGGCCAGGCGTGCGCGTCCCGGATTCCCGCCTCTTCGAGCGCGGTGAGCAGCGCCCGTACGCGGCCCCGGAACCGGCCCAGGGTGTCCGGACGGCCCGTGTCCACCGTCACCACCGCCCAGGCCGCGTGGCGGCGGTGGAGGGGTGGGGGCGCCGACAGGGCGGTGGGCGCGGCGCCGGTCTCCAGGAGTTCCCAGGCTCGGTACAGCTCTTGGACCAGGAGGTCGCGGTGGCCGGGGCCGACCTGTTCCGTGCAGCTGCGGATCGGGGCGGTCGGGGTCAGAACCGTGACGGGGGCGGTGACTCCCGTACTGCGTACGGCCGTTGGGAGGGAGACCGGGTCGCGCCAGTCCCAGGCCGCCCACGCACCGAAGAAGTGCCGGAGCAGGTCGTCCGGCTCCAGCGTGTCCGCCTCCATGACCGTGCGCGCCGCCAGCACCGCCCAGGCCAGGCCGGGCAGCCCGCCGAACGGGGCGGAGTCCAGGCCGCGCGCCGCCGCCCAGGTCTTCACCTCCCTCGCCAGCGCGGCGAAGGCACCCTGGCGATCGCCCACCGCGGCCCGTACCGCCACCGCGTCGCTCACCGCGCTCAGCGCGACGGCCGCAGAATCGCCCAGTTCGGCCCGGTGCTCCACGGCCGAGGACGGATGAATGTCCCCCGTCGCGACAACCGCCAGGTCGACGCCCAACTCGCCCACCGTGAACCGGAGTCCGGGCACGCGTGCGCCGACCACCTCTCGTACGGGAGACGCGCCGTCCGGGAGCGCGGCTGTCACCCGTCGCCGTATCTCGTCCATGTCCACCGCCGCGCCGGGCAGCGCCGCCACCAGATCCAGGTCCGCGCCGGCGGACGCGCAGCCCATGCGACGGGAGCCCACGACGTGTACGGCGCCTTCGGCGAGAATGCGCGCGAGCAGCCCTGCGGTCTCATCGGTGTCGGCGGTGGGCTTCGTCAGTGGCTGATCATCAACGAGCCAACTGATCATCCCCGTACCCAGCGCGACCGTCGCCCGTACGCGCATCGGCTCCTCACCCCTGCGTGACAGCAACGCCAACTCGCCGACTCCGGCCGACACTTCGCCGAGCCGCGCCTCGATACCCGCCGCGACCCGCCGCGGATCCCGGCTCCGCCCCAGCGTCAGATGCGGCGTGAAGCCCTCGGCCCGCCGCCCGCCGCAGCGTGGGAACCGCCGTTCCAGCGCCTGGCGAAGCTCCGCCCATTCCGAGCCGCCACCCGCCGCCGGGTCGAGCCAGAGCGTGGCGTCCTCGCGGTGCCCGAAGGTGTGCACCCCGCCCAGCCGCGCGGTGAACGGCGCCGTCTGGGCGGCGACAGCCGCCAGCAGCGGCGCCGCGCGCTCGAAGTCGGACTCGGGGACGAAGCCGAAGAGCACGTTCACATGCGGCGGCCAGCGGTCGGCCTGTGGATCGTGCTCGCGCCGGACGGCCTCGATGGGGGCCCAGAGCTCGCGGGGCGGTATCCACCCGACGGCGGTACGGGCGGTGGCGGCCACGTCCAGGACGTCCCCAGCCGAACTCCCGCCCACCTCAACGAGGTTGACCTCCGCCTCCACGCCGTAGTGGTCGGAGATGTAGAGCCCGCTCGCGTCCGGCGTATCGCCACGCAGCGCTGCCCGCGTCACCACCGCGCTCCCCCGCAGCAGCACCCGGTCCAGTCGCCCGGCGCGGCCCGACAGAGACGCCACCGCAGCCAGCGGATTGGCGACCGGATCGAACGTTGGCGTGCGGTCCTCGGAGCCGTACACCTCACTCCAGGCGTCCCGCAGCGCGAGCGCGGCGGCCGGGCCTTCGCCCCCGCCGGCGCCGTCGTTGAAGTCGCCGAGCAGGATCACGGCTTGCGTGTCGATACCGGCCAACCCCTCGGCGAGGGCGGCCAGTTCGGTACGGCGCCGCTCCGCGCCGTCCGTGGAGTGGTCGCTGCTCAGGTGCGTGACGGCCACGACGACCGGCCCGGCGGCCGTCTCCACGGTGAGCGCGGTGACGGCCTTGTGCGGACCGAGGACATGGTGGCCCGCCTCGCGTACAGGCAGCCGGCTGAGGAGCAGCAGCCCGTTGTCGTCCACGTCGCGCCCGCGCGGGTCGCTGCTGACGGTGTAACTCGCCCGCACCCAGGGTGCGTTCAACAGCATCGTAAGGAGGTCCCGCTCGACCTCCTGGAGCGCGATGACGTCGGCGTCGGACTCGGCGAGGGCGGCGAGCAGCAGGGGACGCCGCTCGGAGGTGCGGACACGGTCGCTGTCGTAGCGGTCCCAGAGGGTGTTCCAGGTGAGGACGCGCAGGGAGGCGGGCGCGGGAGCGGGCGCGGCCTGCGCCGGGCGCCAGCCTTCGGAGCCGTACGCATAAGGAGTACCCGCCGTGAAGAACGGCGCCCGCAGCAGCCGCGCGTGCCGTACCCGCCCCGCCCGCGTCGCGTCGATGCGGTCGACTCCCGTCGCCCGGTCCCAGACCAACTCCCCGTCTGCTTCTACGAACAGCACGCGGTGCCACGGAATGTCGCCACCCGGCACGAACGCGGGCAGCGGGATCCGCCCAGGAGTCGTACCGCGCCGGCTGACGCCGAGCACGAAGCGCGCGGGATCGAAGCGCGGGTCCCAACGCACCTGGTGGTAAAGCTGATCGCTGGTCCGCATCAGACTCCCCCGCTCTCAATGCCGTCCACGTCCTCAATGCCGCCGCCCGCCCCGACGTACCACGTCCGGTGCGCGTCCCCCGGATACGGCGGTACGAAGCGCCGTATCTGCCCCGTGAGCACGTCGGCCGGCACCGGGTGCGGCCGTACGCCGTTCCGTCCGACCAGCTCAGCCTCGTCCACGAGGAACACCGCGTGCGTGACGAACGCGTCGCGCCGCCGCGCCAACGCCCCGACCAGCGACCGCTGTTGGCGGTTGAGCGAGGTGGCGTCCCACACGACCGTGCCTCCCCGCGCGAGCGCGGCGTCCAGCCGGTCCAGCCCCTCCCTCAGCACGTCCCCGTTGTCACGCTGGTCCGCCCGCGAACCACGGGACTCCCGCAGCTCGTCCAGCGAGACGCGCGTCCCGACTCCCGTCAGCCCTCCTGCGAAGGTGCTCTTCCCGCTCCCCGAAGGCCCGACGAGTTGAATCAGCGACGGGAAGTCCCCGGACCGCCACCGCCAGGTCGCGGCCACCGCCTCCTCGACGGTCGTCAGCCGCCCGTCGACCCACGCGTCCCGCGCCTGCGCCCAGCACCGCCCGACGGCGGCCGGGCCGAGCCCTTCGAGCGCGGAACGCAACCCGCGCCGCAGCGCCTCCAACGGCTCGCGGTCCAGCAGCCCCGCCTCCTCGGCGTGCAGCGCGGACCACTCGACCTGTTCGCGCGCCCGGGTGTCCTCGGCGCGGACGGCGGCGACGGCGTGCAGCACCCCCAAGTCGGCGGCGAGGGCCATCCGCGCGAGCCCGGCGCGACGGCCGTCGTCGGGAAAGGGCCGGTGCAACCCCTCATACAAACCCACCAGATCGGCGACACGGCGCGCCTGCCCCATCCCGAGGGGCGCTGCGAGCGCGCCCGCGAGCCGGCCGCGCGGCACGTCGTGGCAGAGCGCCGCGAGGACCCCGTTCAGCCGGTCGTCCCCGTGCCGCCCGGCGGCGTCGAGCCGCCCGACGACCTCGCGAGCCGCGTGCTCGTCCCCCTCCACACCCACGGCTCTCGCCAGGGCCCCGGCGTCCACCGAACCCCCCGACCGCACATCCCACAACGCGGCACGGGCCCCGAGTCCGTTCTCGACCACGGCGGCATGCATCCAGTGCGTATCGGTCTGTACGTGGTGGGGCCGCACCCACTTGGCGAGCCGGCGCCCGAACTCCTCGCGTACGAAGCCCTCCACGGTCCGTACGACGTACCCCTCCTGCCGCGCGGGGTCCAACTTCAGCCCCCGCAGGGCCCGTTCATCGAAGACACCCCGCCACAGCACAGGCACCGCGGGAACCCCCAGCCCCCGCAGAAACCGCACCGTCGAGTCCCACCCCAGACACCACTCGCCGTCCCACACGGAGAACCCGTAGAACCAACTATCCAAGTCCTCGTACGCGATCGAGTGCCGCGCATACATGTTCTCCCCGCACACCCGCACCCCGTCCGGGATCAACCCCCCGATCCGCCCCTGCAACGCCTTCACCCAGGCCCGCGACGGATGATGCCCGGAATCCAGCGACCGGGCGTGCAGCCCGTCGCCGTACAGCGTGGTGTTCTCCCCGTCCAACTTCTCGGTGACGACAACTTCCCGCCCCCGCAGCCCACCCAGATCCCCAACCCGCACATCGTCCGAGGCAACCCCGGGCGACCACGCCAAATGAGCGCTCCTCGGATACGCCGTACGCATGCCCACTCCCCCGTGCCTGCCTGCCCGCCAACCCTAGGAGCGCGGCGTAACCCGATCCATCGAATAAGGCAGCTGGTAGGACGGCACCCGGCGCCGGGTCCGAAAGCCGTGGCGCCATCCTCCTGCCCCACGGGGCCAGCTCCCGTCCACCGCGTACGGCAGCACCAGGCAGGCGCGCCCGCTGCCCTGTCCCGCCCAGCCGCTCGACCCCACCAACTCACCCGCCCCAGCCGTCGTCCGCTTACGTTGCCGTCGGCGCTGCCGTCAAACGCCGCAGAAGCCCCACCCTGAACAAATATTGGTGGGGCTTCTGACGGCTCTAAAGAAGACAAATCAAGCTGCGCCGAGCGCCGTCACTCAACCGAATCTATCGGTCGTACGGTGGTTCACGAAGCGCGTGAATGAGACGATTGGTTACTTCATTTACGCTGAAATCCCATCCAGTTAGGCGCTGCCCACTCCAATTGATCCCTACCCGGAAGTCATCCTTTGCCAGATCCGGCAAAGCTGCGCTTCGCCAATGATCCAGCGGCATTGAAACAGCACGAAACTGAGGACCCCACAGCTGAGCAGCTCGCTGCGCACGGGCCTCCGATGACCAATAGGGAAATGCTGGTCGCCCAGAACTTGAGACCGGCGTAGGACTGCCGTCGTCATCTCGAACCCACCAAATGGTACGTGTCTGAACGATCTCGCGGAAGAAGGCCGCCGCCTGAGCCCCACTTGCGCTCACTTGAATCCTCCTAAATCGTCCTGACTTGAGCGGCACGCTTGAACGCGGCATCAGAGTGCACTAGCACCGCACCCGTCCACAGCGTTAATAACCGGGCGGGAGCCTACGGTATCCGCCAGGATCCATAATTACATGGTCCTCTGGCCATCGCGGTGTTAGCAACATACCACCATCCCGCTCGGGAATAGGCTCATGGCTCAACTCCATCGATTCCCACGATCCGTCGGTACGCTGTCGCTGTGGCGCCGACCCCCGCTTCATACGACCGATATTCGCGGCACCGTATTGGTCTGCGACGCCCGGCTCTGCGGCTTCGTTCTTCCAAAATCGCTTACGCATGGTGGACAAGGATGGCGCATCGCCATTCTTATTGGACTTGGAATAGTCTTCGCCCAATTTCCAACGCCCACCGCAGTTGCTGTTGTGAACGAGTACCGGCGTCTCCCCCGCCAGCACATAGTACGTGTGTATGCCCTGGACAGTCAGGTCGTACGTCCGCAGCCGCTTGTCGAATGAACGTACCGCCTCCACCTCGGTGGTGTCGCCGTTCGCCGTGCGGAGGGTCATACCAGCCTTGAGGTCGCCGGCGTTGACCCAACTGTCCGAGGACTCCACCCAGAACGGGTGGGTCACCGTCGAGATCAGCTGAGAGGAATCACCGCCCTCCGAGCGCACCGTCAGATCGACGAACAGTTTGTCGTCCTCGGTGACGATGGTGGCCACAACCTGGCGGGTCGTGGTCCCTCCGGTCAGCGGATCGGTGACGGTAATCAGGTCACCCAGTTCGACGTCCTCGATCGGCTTGGCGGTGCCGTCCGCGAGGAGCACTCCGGTTCCCGGGGGGAAGCTGTGCGGCGTGGGGCAACTGAGCCTCGCCGCACCCGCGTTGTCGCCCTTCTTCAGAAGCTTGGAGGCGGTTCCAATCTTCCCGATCGGGATAAATCCAGCAACTGTCCAGACGCACGCGCTGACACTCCCCCCGAAGCATCTCTGTGCGTCACGGACTCCGATCACCTCAAGGAAGTCCTTGGTGGGACTTATCCAGCCGAGTTCGTTCGCCGCGGCGCAGAGCTCACTGGTCGGATCGTCGCTGCACCGACCATTGCCCCAGAGGACGAGCAGTTGTGTGTAGCTGCGATCTCCATAGCCCGTCCAGGCGCGGAGTTCCTTCTCTGTAGGAATCTCGATGCCGGCCAGCACCGGTTTCTTGCCGCTCCCGCCTCCACCTCCACCCGAACCGCCACCACCGCCCGAACCGCCCCCGCCCGAACCCACGTTGGGAATATTGTTCGGTTGGTACGGCACTTCGTCCGTGTAGCCGTCCTCCGACGGCCATCCCGCACCGCCGTTGCACGAGTCGCACCACAGACCCGTCGGGTCGGACCAGGTCAGTGGGTTGTTGTTGGCATAGGCGTAGCCGTGGATCTGCTGTGGATCGGAGAGGTCCATGACGGGGTCGACCGACAGGAAGCGGCCCGTCGAGGGGTCGTACTCCCGGGCGCCCAGGTGGGTGAGGCCGGTGCCGGCGTCCAGGGTGCCGCCCACGAATCCCTTGGTCCCCGGCCATGTCCCCGTTGGCTCGCCGCGGTTACCACCGAAGGGCAGCGTGCGGCGCTGCGTGAGCTGCTGAGTTGTCGCGTCGACGGCGAGCTGAGCGGTGCCGTGGTGGTCCGCGATCGTCAGCGAGATGGTTCCGGTGTTCTGCTGCACGGCCTGGTGGCCGCCGCCGAGGTCGACATAGCGGGTCGCCTTCGGTGTGGTCGATCCCTTGGGCAGCACGATCTCCGTGGTGCCCAGGTAGAGCCTGGTCTCTTCCGCGGTGCGACCGATCAGACGGTTGCCGTCGGCGTCGTACAGATACGACGTGACCTTCGCCGGTCCGCCCTCGACGGGCTCGGACAGCGTGGCCAGTCGGCCCTCGGCATCCCAGGTGAGGGTCTGTTCGTCACCGGCCACCGTCCGACTGGTGGTGCCGCCGTTGGCGTCGTATCCGAAGGTGTCCCGCGCCGTGCCGGTCGGTCCCGTCTGAGTGATCGAGGTGAGCTTGTGCGGCTGAGGGGTCCCAGGCTCCGGGTAGGCGTACGTACGGCGGGTGTTCTTGGCGCTGTCGCCGGCCGGGTCGTGGATGGTTTCGGTCAGGCGGTTGCCGACCTTGTCGTACGTGTACGAGTGCCGGTACGGCGCGGGGCCTCCGGCGGCCCCGCCAGCGGGCTCCGCCGGACAGGTGGACTGCCCCTGCGCCCACGCCTCGGTCAGGCGGCGCAGGTAGTCGTACGTGAAGCACTGCGTGTCGTTGCCCGCGCGAGAGGTGTCCGAGACCGACAGGACGTTGCCCGCCTCGTCGTAGCGGAAGGTACTGAACTGGTCGACCCCGGCGATGTCTTCCCGGTCCACCCGGGAGGTCGCCAGCCGCTGGGTGCCCCACTCGTACGTGTTGGTCGCCTGGGTGGCCTTGCCTCCGGCGGAGAGCCGGAACTGAAGCGGCTTGCCGGTCAGGCTGTACGTCGCGGTGGACGACAGTCCGCCCATACCAGTCACCGAGAGGAGCCTCTCCGTGGCGTCCTCGTACGCGTAACCGACAACCGCCGGCGCCAACGCCCCTGCCTTGGGGTATCCCACGCTCTGCACAGAGCCGGAGACGTTGTACTCGGTGCCGCTCACATAGGTGCCTGCCAGCTCGTCCTCCGCGCCGGGGATCGTGATGCTGGAACGCTGCACCCGGTACAGCCGGTCGTAGGCGACGACCTTGGACGTGTACTGCTCGCCGCCCGCGTAGCGGATGGACTCGGAAAGGTGTCCCTTGGCTCCGCTGATCGTGTCGTAGACCCACTTCGCGTGCAGGGCACCGCTGTTGGAGCCCTCGCGCAGCTCCGTCTGGCGGCCGAGGCCGTCGTAGACGTATGCGAGTGTGGTGTCCTCGGCATCCGTGGTCCATGTACGCAGGCCGCGGTCGTCGTATGTGCTGGTGCTGGTGCCCTTGTCCGGATCGACGCTCTCAATCTGCCGACCGAGCATGTCGTAGGTGTAGCTCCATCGGTTGCCCGCAGCGTCGGTGACCTTCGCCAGTTCGTCGCGCGGCGTGTACTGGTACGCCATCGTGTCGTACGCCGAACCGGCGGATCGCTGGTGATGCTGGCGCAGCTCTGTCGTTCTGTTCCGCGCGTCCGTCAGGGTGGTGGTGGCCGTACCGCCCGCTGGCGGGATCACCGTGACGCGGTCGCCGCCATAGATGGTTCTCGCGGTGCTCACGACCGCGCCGCCGTCACCGTTTCCGGCGATCTGGCGCACCTCGGTCTCACGTCCCAGACCGTCGAAGGTGTGCCGGGACTGCGTCTCGACGGAGAGGGCGTTGTCCGGCTCGAAGAGTGTGGTGGTGGGCGGTTCCGTGACGTAGTAGGGCGCGAATCTCTTGGCTGTCAGCCCCCGTTCGTCGTAGAAGACGTCGGTGAGGATACGACCACCGTCTGGGCCCGGCTCCTGCGCCTGGCGTTCCCGCATCAGCCCGTCGAAGATCGTGTAGGAGGTGCGCTGAACACCTCTGTTGCCGAGCAGTTTCGTCCCCACCGCGACCGGGTGGCCTTCGACCATGCGGTAGGTGAACTCGTACGCCGGGGTCTGTCCGGTCAGCTGGTCCGCCAGCCAGACCTTGGTGGAGCGGCCGAGGGCGTCGTAGGCGAAGGATTCGATCTTTCCATTGGTGTCGGTCTGTGTCAGTGGCAGGCCACGCGAGACCTCGAAGGTGCTCGTCGTCTTCTGCGCCGTCGTCGCGTCCCCGGCCTTCGCCGACGGGCCGGTTACGGTGGTGTCGGTCGCGAAGCCCGTGGCGGGCGTGCGCAGGGTGGTCGTCGTCCGGCCGTCGGTGCGTGGTGTCCTCACCACCACACCAGAGGAGTCCATGGTCACGTCGGCCGTAATGTCGGTGCTGGTGAGCACACGGCCGTAACTGTCATATGTCGCGCCCGACTCCAGGTAGGCGGGCACGGCGCCGTTGTACTTCTTCAGCACCGCGGTCGCGGTGGCATCACCCTTGTCCGGTGCTGCGCCGTAGGCGCCTCCGTCATATGCGGTGCGCGAGTCGGAGAGCACATCGGTGGGCCGCTCCGCGGTGGCTTCGCAGGAAGTGGCAACGGTCTCCGACCGGGAGGGCAGCGAGAGTATGTTCTTCTCGGTGTTCGTGGCGTAGGTGGTCCGGACACATCTGTTGTCGGCGGAGGTCGAGGTGTCCCCGAAGTCGTCGGACTCGGTGACCCGGCCGGCGACGGTGTCGTAGGTCGCGCCCGTTGATGTCGTACGCCATTCGGTGCTCGCTCCGTCGTCGAGCGATGTCCACTTCTTCGACGCTGTGGTCCCTGTGAAGTTCGCGGTGACGGTGCCCCAGTCCCGTTCCTTCTTGGCGGTCTGGTGATGCCACGGCCGGCTGACCGTCTTGGCCAGGATCTTGCCGCCCGGTCCGGAGTAGGTGGCGGTCTTGTAGGCGAAGCCGGCCGCCGACTCATGGTCGGGGATCGGGTCGCCTTCACCTCCCGCGAGGGTGACGGACACACTCTTCGTGCCGCCGGACGGTTCTTTGCGGTCACCGTCCATGCCCCGCAGGAAGTAGTGGTCCTGCTGCGACTTCATCGCGTCAGCGCCGCCCTGGCCGCCGGTCAGAACCCGAACCTGACCGTATCCCCGCCACTGCGACCAGGTCTTGTGCTTCTCTTTTGTCAGGCCGTCGTCATCGTCGTAGTGCCAGGCGGCATTGCCGAGGTACTGGTACCGGGTGACCTGGTCCGGCGCACCACCGGTCCGGTCGGACGAGGTGACGGAGTCGACCACGTACTTGTTGAACCACTGGCGTTCCGGATCATCGGAGGAACTGCCGCCGATGTACTGGGGGAAGCAACGTGTCGTGTTCGACTGAGGTGTCGGCAGAGCGTCCCAGTCGCAGGCCGCCGCCGTGTAGCTGACGGCAAGCTGTCCGCCCGTCGGGTCATCGACCGAGGACAGTCGGCTCTTGATGAACGGGGCGTACCCGTCACCGGCCTTGTCGAGACGGTTGGCGTGCTGGGTGTACGCGAAGGTGGTCTTGGGAAGCGTGACCGCCGGGCTCGCGGAGTGACCGGTGCGTTGAACCGAGTCGAGCAGCAACTGGTAGTCGATGTCGGCCATGCCCCATCGATGGGTCAGCTTCCAGGAGTCGACGCTGTGGTAGGCGCCGGCCTTGAGGACCTCGGTGGTGATGGCTGTCAGCCGCTTACGAGTGAAGAAGGCCGGGGACAGACGGCCTTCGTCGCACTCCTCGCCCGCGTCGCAGTTCAGATCCCACGGAGTGTCGTACCAGTGGGCCGAGTCCGTGCTGATGGACCCGCAATCCGTCTGCTCGTTCGGAATGCACCTCTCGGAACTGGTGAAGTCCACCTTGGCGAGCGCCTTGGTCCCGTACATCGACGACGACTTCAGGCCGTACTCGATCCGGTCGAGATATCCGCCGCGCGCGTAGCGGGTGTTGTCGGCCGCTTCGAGGTTACGGCCGTAGGAGTTCTCCTCCCTGTCGTAGTAGTACGCGACGGCGTTGCCGCGCGTGTCCACCACGTAGTCGAGATTCCACCGCCAGGCCTGCTGGCACCAAGAGGTGGCGAAGGTCGCCGCGTGGCAGGGCTCACCCGTGTCGTCGCCGAACACCGGCGCGGTCCAAGCGGAGTCGGTGGCTTCCTTGCCCTCGGCCCAGCCGGGCAGCCGGTGGTAGCCGAAGTAGTAGCGAACGCCCTGCGGGTCGGTCAGCCGCCAGTATTCGCCGTCGGCGTCGCCGTTGCCCCGGTTGGTGGACGTGAGGCGATCGATCTTCGTACCGTCGTCGCCCTTCAGCTTCCAGGCGTCGTCGCCCACCGGGACAAGCTCACCACCCTTGCCGTTGAAGGAGATGAAGGCGTTGTCATAGCCCCAGCACTGATCGCCGGGTTCGTTGCCGTCCGCGTGCTTGACGCCGTCCTCGGCGCAGGGTTTGTAGCGTCGCTCGATGAATCCGGGGGAAAGGTCGAATCCGTCACCCACCCAGGACGACTGGTTGTTCGTCGAGCCGGTGCGGCCGTCGATGGCGCCCGAGGCGTAGGAGAGTCCGAAGCTGGGCTTCAGGCTGCCCGGCACGTCCGGTACGGGAATGTCGTGGGTCCAGTTGAAGTCGCCGGTGTTGAGATTGGTGTTCCAGGTGGCTGACGGCGAGAGCGGCGTGGCCTTGTACGTGCCTGTCCCGCCTTCCGCGTCTGCCACGGCGGCGAGGACGGTCGGTACGCCGACCCGGAGGCCGACACGCTCTGCGGTAAGAGTCTGCTTCTCCATGTCGTTGACGGTTGGCACCGCTTCGCCGGTGCGGCACTCCGACTTCTCCGGCGTCAAGGCCGCGCACGCGGGGAGTTCGACGAGGGTGAGGCGGGACGCGTACCCGCCGCCGTAGGCCTGGGCGAAGGTGGAGTAGTCGATGCGGGCCTTCACGTCCCCGGCCGGGGATGTCGTCGCCCGTTCGTCCTCGACCGCTCCACCGGCCTTCCCGGGCACCGGTCGCAGGGCGAACAGAGGTCCGTTCAACCCCGCCCGCTCACTCGTCTTCCGGTCCAGTACTCGCACCTCGACCTCGCCACGCGCCGTAACTTCGTCCGTGCCCTTCGGGACGCTCAACGCGACGGGCAGCCCGGCGGGCGAAGCGACGGCGGCGCCGTTGGAGGCGGCAGGCAGCTTCAGGTGATCGGACGCGGCCTTGGGCCACGCCTCGTTAGGACGCTTCTTCGGCGTCCGCGGCTCCTTCATGGCCGTGCGTGGTTCAACCGAGCCGGCACTGCCCTCGATCGGGCTTTCCGAGGCGGGGATGGCCGACCCCACACCGCGGTCGTCCGCTGCGGCCGCAACGGGCAGAGCCGCGCCCTGGAGCAGGGTTCCGATCAGGACCACCGAGGAAGCGAGCGCGACGCGCCCCCTCCAGTGCCGAAAACGTGAGCTCGGTCTACCGTCCATGCCGTCCATCAATTCCTCACTACGGGCATTCGGTGAGATTCCGAATGGCGTTCCGAACCGGGAGATGCGCCGTTCAACAACGCTTACGGATCAGTCGCCCGCAGGGACTTCCGTGGGCAGGCCGGGCATACCGTACGCAAGCTGAAGTACCTGCTCTGCGGTCAAAGTGCCTTGGAATGCCCAGACATCGGAGAGGACACCGGGCCAGTACTGCTCCCAGGACGTTCCGCTCTTGAGCCTGCCGATCTGCAGAGGCTGGGTGGTCTTGAACGAGATCACGTTCTCGGACCACGAGATCCTGTCGCGGCAGGCGCCGTCATCGCCCTCGCCATTGCCGTCGGCATCGACGCAGGCCGATTCCTCCAGCTCTCCGTTCACGTAGAGCTGCAGCCGCTTGGCGAATCCGTCGTAGACGAGCGCGAGATGGGTCCAGTCGGCCGCGCTGTAGAACTGGCCGTTCTCGACATCGGCGGACCCGGCGCCCGTGGCGTCCTGATCCGGGACAGAGATCCGCCAGCGTCCCGGATCCGTCTCAGGTGTCGCGCTCGGCAGATACCGGACCGCGAAGGCGTTCTGCTGTGTCCCGGGCATACTCAGCAACGTCACGCCGGACTGCGGCACGGCCGCGGCCTGGGCCCATGCGGTCACGGTGAAGCTGGTGCTCGTGTCCACGGGGGCCGCCGCACTGGAGGCGTAGTCGTTGACACCGTCGAGGACCAGGCCTCCGTCCACCCACCCGGACCCGATCTGCGTGCCACCGCCGAGCTTCAGGTCGTTCCCCTCGCCGGAGTCGTCCGGTGAGGTTGTCGCTCCGGGCTGATCGAACTTCCAGCGCGCCTTGACGAGCGGACGCTGCTGGAACATCTGCCGTACTTCGTCATCGGCGACCGGACGGTCGAAGAAGCGGATGTCGTCGATGGTGCCCGGGAAGTGCTGGATCAGATCACCTCCGTCGATGGTCAGCGCACCGACCTGGACACGGCCGCCCGCGTACCAGGCGGCGGACTGAGCGACACTGGCGGATTTCACACCGTTGACGTACAGGGTCAGCATGTTGGCGGTCGCGTCGTGCACGCCTACGAGATGGACCCACTCCCCCACCCGCGCGGAGGTTCCTTCTGGCTGAACGGCGCGGACTTGCGTGGCGCCCGAAACGTCACCGGAGTACTGGGTGAAGCCCCAGCGGTTGAAGGTCTTGGAGTAGTACAGCTCGAAACCCGGCCGGTTCTGGCCCAGTTGTGCAACAACAGTGGCCGCCTGGCCGGGGGTTCGGTCGAGCTTCGCCCACGCGGAGACTGTGAAGGGGCGCTGGGTATCAACGTGCGGAGCAGCCGTGTGCGCGTAGTCCCCGGTCCCGTCCAGTTTCAGTGCCTTGCCGGCCACTCCTGACGATCCGAGCCGCGCGTCGCCCACGAGGCTGAGTGGCTGGGTGTCAGCGTGCCCGGTCACTTCCGTGGCACCGGCGGGTTCATCGAGCGGGAACACCGTACGAGCGGTCCGCCCGGAGCCGATCGACTCGTTACGGAGCAGACGCCCCACCTCGGTCGCACTGACCGGCTTGTCGAACATCCGTATCTCGTCGATCTGTCCCGGCAGGAAGGAGGCCGGGCTCCCGCTGTAGGAACCGGCGCCGATCTGCAACCCTCGTCGGGCGTCCCAGGCAGTGGAGTACGGGGTCGAGCCCATCAACGCGCCGTCCACGTAGAGATGCAGGTCTTCGGTACTCCCGCTGTAGACACCCACCAGATGTGTCCACCGGTCGGCCACCACTCCACCCGGCTGCGCAGCCATCGCCCTCGCGACCGGGGCACCGGGTGTGTCCGAGGTGTACTGGTTGAACACCCAACGGCCGTAGGAGTGCGAGTAGTAGAGCTCGAATCCCGGTGAGTGGTTGCCCGGCTGGGCCGCCACGATCGCCGCGTGATCGGGCACGCTGGACAACTTCACCCAGGCGGAGACGGAGAAGCCGATCTCTGTGTTCACCGTGGGAATGTCCGTGACGGCATAGTCGTCCACCCCGTCGAAGGACGCCGCGCTCCCTTTCACCCCGGGAACCCCGGTGGCGGCGCCACCGCGCAACGCGGCCACCCTCGCACCGGAAGTGCCTTGCGCAGCCGTCGCCCCCGCGTTCTCGTCGAGCTGCCAGGCGGCGCGCTCCGGTTGGCCCGCCTTGACCCGGTACTGATAGGTGCGGATCTCGCTGCCGTTGCCTGCGGCGTCGAATGCCTGAGCGGTGACGAAATTGAGTCCGGGCTCCGGCGGCAGCACCTGCACGCTCTTCGCCGCACCGCCCGACGTGGCCAGTGTGTTCTTCGAACTCGGGTCACCGTTCACGCCATACCAGTACTTCGTCACGTCGGAGTCGGCCGCTTTCAGCGAGAACGCTCCGTACTTGCCCACTCCGTCGAACCACGGGTCGTCGGGGTCCTCGGGGTCGGATGCCGGGTATTCGCCGGACGACACAGCGGGGGCTTTCGGGACACTGGTGTCGTAGACGAAGTAGCAGCCCGTCGGGTCGTCGCCGGAGTACGACCAAGGCGAGTACTGCGCGCCGTCATAGGTCCGCGCGTACCAGTTGATCTGCTTGTTGGTCGGCACCGAGGTCGGCAGCGTGATCGAGAAGCTCGAGCCCGACTTCTTCGCGGTGGTCAGTGACGGGCTCCAGCGTGCGATCAGCCCCTTGCCGTCGCCGGAGTCCCACTTGGCCTGGAACTGCACCCGAACGCTGTCACCGTCGGGGTCCGTCACCTTGTTCGCGTAGATCTTTCCCAGCGTGCGTACGCGCGCGGCGGTCGCCGGCTTCTTGCAGGTGCCTCCGTACTCCATCGCCAACTGCGACATCTTGATCTGGGAAGGCGCGCGGTTGTACTCAACCCGCAGAAACGCCTTCTCCGAGAAGCGCTTCCATGCCACACGGTCGCCCTCGCTCGCCGCCCGCAGGCCGAACGTCATGGTTGACCACTTCTTGTCCGCAGCCTCCTGCACCGCCGACTTGATGCTGAACTCGGCGTCCTTCGCCGCGCACCCCTCGTATCCGTAAGCGAACGACTTCGCGCTCAGCTCCTTGATCCAAAAGCCAGAGGCATTCTGCGAGTTCCATGTCGTCGACGAGGAGATGTCCTTGGTACGCCACAGCTCCACGCTGCGGTCCGTGCACGAGGCCGACCATGTGTTCCGCACCACGAACTCGGCGCTGAGAACGGACTTTCCAGCGAACTTGGAGACGGGGATCCGGTAGAAGAGCCGCTTCGTGTCCTGCGGTGCGCAGTAGTCCCAGCCGCAGTAGCCCAAACCCTCGTCGGACTTGCCGTTGAACTTCCACTGCGGCGACGAGGCCCAGTACTTGGAGGCCATCGTCCAGGCCGAAGCCTTGGGCGAGTACCACTGCGGATCGATGAAGACCGGATACACCGTGTCCTCACCCGTGAGGACATCGGCGTCGGGCCTGAGCAACAACTCATCGCCGTCGGCTGTAACTTCCACGCCGACGGGCGCGAGCTTCCCCGACTCGCCGGGGCCGGGCTCCGCCTGACCCGCGACGTCCGATTCGTCGGCCGTACGCGTGCGCGGGGCCGCGGTCTCGACGGCTCCGGCGCTCGGGCTGGAGTCCCACATCACGGGTGTCGCGGCCTCGAAGACGGTCCCCGCGGCGCCGGCATCCACCGCTTCCAGCCCGCCTGACTCAGTCGTTCGTACGTGCATGCCCGCGGTCGCGAGAGACAGCCTCAGTTCCGCGAGTGCCTCGGTCTGCGCCGCCTCGGCTGATTTGACCACCAGCAGTTGGGTGAAGCCGTCCTCCTGCGCACCGAGGCGCAGATCCACATCGGGCAGGATCTCCCGGTAGATGGCCGTCGCACCGTCCGTCTCCGGTACGGGCACATCCCCCAGGGGCCAGGACAGCGCCAGCGCCCGGCCTGCCCGATCCATCCGTACCAGCGGGCCATCGCCACCGCCGGAGAAGGCCAGGCCGACCGTCGTCGCCCCAGGTCGGACCGTGCCGTCGGAGGACGGGGCCAGATCGGTGTCGACGGGCTTCCATTCGCCGCCCACACGAGTCCAGACGGGGCGCAAGTACTCGCGTCCCTCAAGACTTCCTTCGGGCGTCGCGAACGTCTCGCTGCTCTCGCCCCGCAGGGATACGACCTCGACGTCCTCACCCGACCGCTTGGCCCGCGCGAACGCGTCCGCCTCCGAGAGAGCCGGTGTCTCGGCGTCGGACTTCTCCGCCGTCGCGGTTGCCCGACCGGGGTGCACCGATGACGCGGACGCCATGGAGGGGAGCCACCCGAGCACCATTCCGACGCTCAACGCGACGCCCAGCGCCCCTCGCACGCTCCGCACACGGATACGCCCCCCAGACACGACCACACACCCCACCCACAAAAATGAAGATCACATGAATGAATGGTGGAGAATGTATCCATCGAGCAAAGGGGCGGTCCAGATCGCCATAACGACACAAAGTAAGACGTTGATCACGATCCGGCATGTGTGCCGCGTCACTTCCGTACGCGGCACGCAGGAAAGAGAAATGGGCCCCGCACCAACTTCGGTGCGGGGCCCACTTCTTGGTGCTCGTGTCGGAGCTACCAGGTCCAGCGGCCGACCGGCGAGCGGTCGGCCCCGGGATCAGCGACTACTTGCTGATCTTGGTGACCTGGCCGGCGCCCACGGTCCGGCCACCCTCGCGGATGGCGAACTTCAGGCCCTCCTCCATGGCGACCGGCTGGATCAGCGCGACCGTCATGAGGGTGTTGTCGCCCGGCATGACCATCTCGGTGCCCTCGGGGAGGGTCACGACGCCGGTCACGTCAGTCGTACGGAAGTAGAACTGCGGGCGGTAGTTGTTGAAGAAGGGGGTGTGACGGCCACCCTCGTCCTTCGACAGGATGTAGGCCTGGGCCTCGAACTCGGTGTGCGGCGTGACCGAACCGGGCTTGATGATGACCTGGCCGCGCTCGACATCCTCGCGCTTGATGCCACGGAGGAGCAGACCGACGTTCTCACCGGCCTGGCCCTCGTCGAGCAGCTTGCGGAACATCTCGATGCCGGTGACCGTGGTGGTGGTCTTCTCGGTCTTGATACCGACGATGTCGACGGTCTCGTTGACCTTGAGCACACCACGCTCGATACGACCGGTGACGACCGTGCCACGGCCGGTGATCGTGAAGACGTCCTCGATGGGCATGAGGAACGGCTTCTCGACGTCACGCTCGGGCTGCGGGATCGACTCGTCGACGGCCTTCATCAGGTCGAGGACGGTCTGGCCCCACTCCTTGTCGCCTTCGAGCGCCTTGAGCGCCGAGACCTTGACGACCGGCAGGTCGTCGCCCGGGAACTCGTACTCGGAGAGGAGCTCACGGACCTCGAGCTCGACGAGCTCAAGGATCTCCTCGTCGTCCACCATGTCGGCCTTGTTCAGCGCGACGACGATGTACGGCACGCCGACCTGGCGGGCCAGGAGCACGTGCTCCTTGGTCTGCGGCATCGGGCCGTCGGTCGCGGCGACAACGAGGATGGCGCCGTCCATCTGCGCCGCACCCGTGATCATGTTCTTGATGTAGTCCGCGTGACCGGGGCAGTCGACGTGCGCGTAGTGACGCGACTCCGTCTGGTACTCGACGTGCGCGATGGAGATGGTGATACCGCGCTGGCGCTCCTCGGGAGCCTTGTCGATCTGGTCGAAGGCCGAGGCCTCGTTCAGGTCCGGGTACGCGTCATGCAGCACCTTGGTAATGGCGGCCGTGAGGGTCGTCTTACCGTGGTCGATGTGACCGATGGTGCCGATGTTGACGTGCGGCTTAGTCCGCTCGAACTTCGCCTTCGCCACTGGGGTCCTCCTGGAGTGGTTCTGTACGCCTTACTCATCGGCGCCAGGTGATCTTTGCTGGGATGCCGGGGCCCGGGGCACCGGACACTCGCACGGTCTCCCGTACGCGTTGTCCGGCGGCCCCAGGGCTTGCCGGTGACAAGCCTAAAGCGTGCTCGGGACGAGCTACTCGCCCTTGGCCTTCGCGATGATCTCCTCGGCGACGTTCCGGGGAACCTCGGCGTAGGAGTCGAACTGCATCGAGTAGCTTGCGCGACCCGACGTCTTGCTGCGGAGGTCTCCGACGTAGCCGAACATCTCCGAGAGGGGCACGAGGCCCTTCACGACGCGAGCGCCGCTGCGCTCCTCCATGGCCTGGATCTGGCCACGGCGGGAGTTGAGGTCGCCGATGACATCGCCCATGTAGTCCTCGGGCGTGGTGACCTCGACGGCCATCATCGGTTCGAGAAGCACGGGAGACGCCCGCCGGGCGCCGTCCTTGAACGCCTGCGAACCGGCGATCTTGAAGGCGAGCTCGGAGGAGTCGACCTCGTGGTAGCCACCGTCGAGAAGGGTGACGCGCACGCCCACCATCTCGTAGCCGGCGAGGATGCCGAACTGCATGGCCTCCTGCGCGCCCGCGTCCACCGAGGGGATGTACTCACGGGGGATACGGCCACCGGTCACCTTGTTCACGAACTCGTAGGTCGCGTCGCCGCCCTCGATGGGCTCAAGCGCGATCTGCACCTTCGCGAACTGGCCGGTACCACCGGTCTGCTTCTTGTGCGTGTAGTCGATACGCTCGACGGCCTTGCGGATCGTCTCACGGTAAGCGACCTGCGGCTTACCGACATTCGCCTCCACGCGGAACTCGCGCTTCATGCGGTCGACAAGCACTTCGAGGTGAAGCTCGCCCATACCACCGATGATGGTCTGGCCGGTCTCCTCGTCCGAGTGAACCTGGAAGGAGGGGTCCTCCTCCGCGAGGCGCTGGATGGCGACACCCAGACGCTCCTGGTCACCCTTGGACTTGGGCTCGATCGCGACCTGGATGACCGGCGCCGGGAAGTCCATGGACTCCAGGATCACCGGGTTCTTGTCGTCGCTCAGCGTCTCACCGGTGGTGGTCTGCTTCAGGCCCATGACGGCGACGATGTCACCGGCGCCCACCGACTCGATCTCCTCACGCTTGTTCGCGTGCATACGGTAGATCTTGCCGATGCGCTCCTTCTTGCCCTTCACGGAGTTCAGCACCGCGGTGCCGGCCGTCAGGCGACCGGAGTAGATCCGGACGAAGGTGAGCTTGCCCAGGTGCGGGTCGCTCGCGATCTTGAAGGCGAGCCCGGCGAAGGGCTCGTCGTCGGACGGCTTGCGCTTGATGACCTGCTCCGGGTCCTTGACGTCGTGGCCTTCGATGGCGTCGACGTCGAGGGGGGAGGGCAGGTAGCGCACGACCGCGTCGAGCAGGGGCTGAACGCCCTTGTTCTTGAACGCGGTACCGCAGAACACGGGCGTGACGGTGACGGAGTCGGCCGCGCCCTTGGAAGCGAGGGTGATACGGCGGATCGCCGCGTGCAGCTGCTCCTCGGTGGGCTCCTGGCCCTCCAGGTACAGCTCCATCATCTCGTCGTCGTTCTCGGACACGGCTTCGAGGAGCTTGCCGCGCCATTCCTCGGCGGCCTCGGTGTGCGTGTCCGGGATGTCGACGACGTCGTACATCTCGCCCTTGGTGGCCTCGGCGGACCAGACGAAGGCCTTCATCGACACGAGGTCGACGACGCCCTTGAAGTCGGCCTCGGCACCGATCGGAAGCTGCATGACCAGCGGAACCGCGCCGAGGCGGTCCACGATCATGTCGACGCATCGGTGGAACTCCGCGCCGGTCCGGTCGAGCTTGTTGACGAAGCAGATACGCGGCACGCCGTAGCGGTCCGCCTGACGCCATACGGTCTCGGACTGCGGCTCGACGCCGGCCACGCCGTCGAAGACGGTGACAGCGCCGTCGAGGACGCGGAGCGAACGCTCCACCTCGACGGTGAAGTCGACGTGACCGGGGGTGTCGATGATGTTGATCGTGTGATCGACATCGTCGAGCGGCCAGTGACAGGTCGTCGCGGCAGACGTGATCGTGATGCCGCGCTCCTGCTCCTGCTCCATCCAGTCCATCGTGGCAGCGCCGTCGTGGACTTCACCGATCTTGTAGCTCACACCGGTGTAGAACAGGATCCGCTCGGTGGTGGTCGTCTTGCCCGCGTCGATGTGGGCCATGATCCCGATGTTGCGGACCTTGGCCAGGTCAAGCGAAGTGGTGGCCATGAGGCTCAATCTTCTCTCGGTCTCGATGTGGGCGCTGACTACCAGCGGTAGTGCGCGAAGGCCTTGTTGGACTCGGCCATCTTGTGCGTGTCCTCACGCTTCTTGACCGAAGCGCCGAGGCCGTTCGAGGCGTCGAGCAGTTCGTTCATGAGGCGCTCGGTCATGGTCTTCTCGCGACGGGCGCGGGAGTAACCGACCAGCCAGCGCAGCGCGAGGGTGGAGGCGCGACCGGGCTTGACCTCGATCGGCACCTGGTAGGTGGCGCCGCCGACGCGGCGGGACTTGACCTCCAGCGAGGGCTTGACGTTCTCAAGCGCGCGCTTCAGCGTGATGACCGGGTCGTTGCCGGTCTTCTCGCGGAGGCCTTCCATGGCGCCGTAGACGATCCGCTCGGCGGTGGAACGCTTGCCGTTGAGCAGAAGCTTGTTGATCAGCGACGTGACAAGAGGAGAACCGTAGACCGGGTCGATGATGACCGGGCGCTTCGGGGCAGGGCCCTTACGAGGCATTGTTTACTTCTCCTTCTTGGCGCCGTAGCGGCTGCGGGCCTGCTTGCGGTTCTTGACTCCCTGGGTGTCCAGGGAACCGCGGATGATCTTGTAGCGAACACCCGGCAGGTCCTTCACACGGCCACCACGCACGAGCACGATGGAGTGCTCCTGCAGGTTGTGTCCCTCACCCGGAATGTATGCCGTGACCTCGATACCGGAGGTCAGCCGCACACGCGCGACCTTCCGCAGGGCGGAGTTGGGCTTCTTCGGGGTGGTCGTGAACACACGCGTGCAGACGCCGCGGCGCTGAGGGGAACCCTCAAGGGCAGGCGTCTTGTTCTTCTCGACCTTGTCCTGCCGGCCCTTCCGGACCAGCTGCTGGATCGTAGGCACTACTTCTCCGGTTTCTGTGTGCCGTCAGTAAAACTAACCTGGAACACTCGCCGACCCACGCGGTCGGGTGTGTCGGATACTGCAAGCTCCCGCTGGAGGCGAGGAAAGCGCAGATCGCGGTGGCCTTTGTCCGGACTCGCCATGCGGTTGAGGACACGCACAGGAGCCCAGGCACACCCCAGGCACAAGGTCTGAGCGTACCTACCTCATCGACTCCGGTCAAAAAAGATGCGCCGCACCTGGTTTCGATCGCCTCACACATGGCCGATGGGCGGCCACCCCACCGGGGTGACCGCCCATCGGACCGCACTCACTCCTACTGGTTGTACGGACCGTAGTCGTAGTCCTCCAGCGGAACGGCCTGGCCGGAGCCCGTGCCGAACGGGGAGTAGTCGATGTCGTCGTAGCCGACGGCCGAGTACATCGCGGCCTTGGCCTCCTCGGTCGGCTCCACCCGGATGTTGCGGTAGCGGGAGAGACCCGTACCGGCCGGGATGAGCTTTCCGATGATGACGTTCTCCTTGAGGCCGATCAGGGAGTCCGACTTGGCGTTGATCGCCGCGTCGGTCAGGACCCTGGTCGTCTCCTGGAAGGACGCCGCCGACAGCCACGACTCCGTGGCCAGCGAGGCCTTGGTGATACCCATCAGCTGCGGACGGCCGGAGGCCGGGTGGCCGCCTTCCGTGACCACGCGACGGTTCTCGGTCTCGAACTTCGAGCGCTCGACGAGCTCGCCCGGCAGCAGTTCCGCGTCGCCGGACTCGATGATCGTCACCCGGCGCAGCATCTGCCGGATGATGATCTCGATGTGCTTGTCGTGGATCGACACACCCTGCGAGTTGTAGACCTTCTGGACCTCGCCGACCAGGTGGACCTGGACGGCGCGCTGACCGAGGATCCGCAGCACGTCGTGCGGGTTGGTGGCACCGACGGTGAGCTTCTGGCCCACCTCGACGCGGTCACCGTCGCCGACGAGCAGCCGGGCGCGCTTGGAGATCGGGAACGGCGTCTCCTCGCTTCCGTCATCCGGGGTGACGACGAGCTTCTTCGTCTTCTCGGTCTCCTCGATGCGGACGGAGCCCGCGGCCTCGGAGATCGGCGCGACACCCTTGGGCGTACGGGCCTCGAAGAGCTCGACGACACGCGGCAGACCCTGCGTGATGTCGTCGCCCGCCACACCACCGGTGTGGAAGGTACGCATCGTCAGCTGGGTGCCGGGCTCACCGATGGACTGGGCGGCGATGATGCCGACCGCCTCACCGATGTCGACCAGCTTGCCGGTGGCCAGCGAACGGCCGTAGCAGAAGGCACAGGTGCCCACCGCGGACTCACAGGTCAGGACCGAGCGGGTCTTGACCTCCTCCACGCCGGCCGCCACGACCGCGTCGATCAGGACATCGCCCAGGTCGACGTTGGCCGGTGCGATGACCTTGCCGTCCACGACGACGTCCTCGGCGAGCATCCGCGCGTACACGGACGTCTCGACGTCCTCCGCCTTGCGCAGAACACCGTCCTCGCCGCGCTCCGCGATCCGCAGCTTGAGGCCGCGGTCGGTGCCGCAGTCCTCCTCGCGGATGATGACGTCCTGCGAGACGTCCACCAGACGACGGGTCAGGTAACCCGAGTCGGCGGTACGCAGGGCGGTGTCGGCCAGACCCTTACGGGCACCGTGGGTGGAGATGAAGTACTCCAGCACGGACAGGCCTTCACGGAAGGACGCCTTGATGGGACGGGGAATCGTCTCGTTCTTGGCGTTGGACACCAGACCACGCATACCGGCGATCTGACGCATCTGCATCATGTTTCCACGAGCACCCGAATTCACCATCATGAAGATGGGGTTGGTCTTCGGGAAGTTCGCGTTCATCGCCTCGGCGACCTCGTTGGTCGCCTTGGTCCAGATCGCGATGAGCTCCTGGGTGCGCTCGTCCTTGGTGATCAGACCGCGCTCGTACTGCTTCTGGACCTTCTCGTCCTGGGTCTCGTAACCCTGGACGATCGCCTTCTTCGCCTCGGGCACGACGACGTCGGAGATGGCGACGGTGACACCGGAGCGGGTCGCCCAGAAGAAGCCGGCCGCCTTCAGGTTGTCGAGCGTCGCCGCCACGATGACCTTGGGGTAGCGCTCGGCGAGGTCGTTGACGATCTCGGAGAGCTGCTTCTTGCCCACCGAGTAGTCGACGAACGGGTAGTCCTCGGGCAGCAGCTCGTTGAAGAGCGCGCGGCCCAGGGTCGTACGCAGCCGGAACGGGTCGCCCTGCTGCCACTCGGTGTTCGTCTCGCCGTCCTCGCCGACCGGCGGGGTCCAGCCGCGCGGCGGGATGGTGCCCACCGGGAACCGGATGTCGATCTTCGCCTGGAGCGAGAGCTCGCGGTTGTCGAACGCCATCGTGGCCTCGGCGCTGGAGCCGAAGGACCGGCCCTCGCCGATGACTTCGCGCTCCTCCTCGTCCGTGGTGAGGAAGAAGAGGCCGAGCACCATGTCCTGGGTGGGCATGGTGACGGGACGGCCGTCGGCCGGCTTGAGGATGTTGTTCGAGGACAGCATCAGGATGCGGGCCTCGGCCTGCGCCTCCGCGGAGAGCGGCAGGTGGACGGCCATCTGGTCACCGTCGAAGTCCGCGTTGAACGCGGTGCAGACGAGCGGGTGGATCTGGATGGCCTTGCCCTCGACCAGCTGGGGCTCGAAGGCCTGGATGCCGAGGCGGTGCAGGGTCGGAGCACGGTTCAGCAGCACCGGGTGTTCGGCGATGACCTCTTCGAGGACGTCGTACACGACGGTGCGGCCACGCTCGACCATGCGCTTGGCCGACTTGATGTTCTGCGCGTGGTTCAGGTCCACCAGGCGCTTCATCACGAACGGCTTGAAGAGCTCCAGCGCCATGGCCTTCGGCAGACCGCACTGGTGCAGCTTGAGCTGCGGTCCGACGACGATCACGGAACGGGCCGAGTAGTCGACCCGCTTGCCGAGCAGGTTCTGGCGGAAACGGCCCTGCTTGCCCTTCAGCATGTCGCTGAGGGACTTCAGGGGCCGGTTGCCGGGACCGGTGACCGGGCGACCGCGGCGGCCGTTGTCGAACAGCGCGTCGACGGCCTCCTGGAGCATCCGCTTCTCGTTGTTCACGATGATCTCGGGGGCACCGAGGTCAAGGAGACGCTTGAGGCGGTTGTTGCGGTTGATCACACGGCGGTACAGGTCGTTCAGGTCGGAGGTCGCGAAGCGGCCACCGTCCAGCTGCACCATCGGACGCAGGTCCGGCGGGATCACCGGCACGCAGTCCAGCACCATGCCTTTGGGGCTGTTGCTGGTCTGGAGGAACGCGGAGACGACCTTGAGGCGCTTGAGCGCACGGGTCTTCTTCTGGCCCTTGCCGGTACGGATGATCTCGCGGAGCCGCTCGGCCTCTTCGTTCAGGTCGAAGGACTCCAGGCGCTTCTGCAGAGCGGCGGCGCCCATGGAACCGTCGAAGTACGTGCCGAAGCGGTCACGCAGCTCGCGGTAGAGCAGCTCGTCGCCCTCCAGGTCCTGGACCTTGAGGTTCTTGAAACGGCTCCACACCTCGTCGAGCCGGTCGATCTCGCGCTGCGCGCGGTCGCGCAGCTGCTTCATCTCACGCTCGGCGCCTTCGCGCACCTTGCGGCGCACGTCGGCCTTGGCACCCTCGGCCTCCAGCTCGGCCAGGTCGGTCTCAAGCTTCTTGGCGCGGGCCTCAAGGTCGGAGTCGCGGCGGTTCTCGACCTGCTGGCGCTCGACGGAGACATGCGCCTCCAGCGAGGGCAGGTCGCGCGTACGGCGCTCCTCGTCCACGAACGTGATCATGTACGCGGCGAAGTAGATGACCTTCTCAAGGTCCTTCGGCGCGAGGTCGAGCAGGTACCCCAGCCGGGACGGAACTCCCTTGAAGTACCAGATGTGGGTGACGGGCGCGGCAAGCTCGATGTGGCCCATCCGCTCACGGCGCACCTTGGCGCGCGTGACTTCGACGCCACAGCGCTCACAGATGATGCCCTTGAAGCGGACACGCTTGTACTTGCCGCAGTAGCACTCCCAGTCCCGGGTCGGACCGAAGATCTTCTCGCAGAAGAGTCCGTCCTTCTCGGGCTTGAGCGTGCGGTAGTTGATGGTCTCCGGCTTCTTCACTTCGCCGTGGGACCAGGTCCGGATGTCGTCCGCGGTGGCGAGGCCGATCCGCAGCTCGTCGAAGAAGTTGACGTCGAGCACTTGTCGTCAATCCCTCTTTCGGGGTCGAGTCTCAATCAATGGTCTGAAGGGGGTCCCGCCCGAGCCCACCAGGGCGCGAGGGGGGGGTCCGGGAGGAGCCGGCCGCCCCGAGACAGGAGCGGCCGGACAACCCGTCAGACCTCTTCGACGCTGCTCGGCTCTCGCCGGGACAGGTCGATACCGAGCTCCTCCGCCGCGCGGAAGACGTCCTCGTCCGTGTCGCGCATCTCGATGGACATACCGTCCGAGGACAGCACCTCCACGTTGAGACAGAGCGACTGCATTTCCTTGATGAGCACCTTGAAGGACTCGGGAATGCCGGGCTCGGGGATGTTCTCGCCCTTGACGATGGCCTCGTAGACCTTCACGCGGCCGGTCACGTCGTCGGACTTGATGGTCAGGAGCTCCTGGAGGGCATAAGCGGCGCCGTAAGCCTCCAGCGCCCACACCTCCATCTCACCGAAGCGCTGACCGCCGAACTGGGCCTTACCACCCAGCGGCTGCTGGGTGATCATCGAGTACGGACCGGTCGAGCGGGCGTGGAGCTTGTCGTCGACCAGGTGGTGGAGCTTCAGGATGTACATGTAGCCGATGGAGACCGGCTCGGGGAACGGCTCACCGGAGCGGCCGTCGAACAGGCTGGCCTTGCCGGAGGCCTTGACCATCCGCTCGCCGTCGCGGTTCGGGATCGTGGCCTCGAAGAGACCGGAGATCTCGTCCTCGCGCGCGCCGTCGAAGACCGGTGTCGCGACGTTGGTACCGGGGGCGACGTCGTCGGCCCCGATGCCCTTCAGCCGCTCCATCCACTCCTCGCTGCCCTCGACCTTCCAGCCCTGGCTGGCGAGCCAGCCGAGGTGGATCTCCAGGACCTGTCCCGGGTTCATACGGGACGGGACACCGAGGGGGTTGAGGATGATGTCGACCGGGGTGCCGTCCTCCAGGAACGGCATGTCCTCGATCGGCAGGATCTTGGAGATGACGCCCTTGTTGCCGTGACGGCCGGCGAGCTTGTCACCGTCGGTGATCTTGCGCTTCTGGGCGACATAGACGCGGACCAGCTGGTTCACGCCCGGAGGAAGCTCGTCGCCCTCCTCGCGGTCGAAGACGCGGACACCGATGATCTTGCCGGTCTCGCCGTGCGGCACCTTCAGCGAGGTGTCGCGGACCTCACGGGCCTTCTCGCCGAAGATCGCGCGGAGCAGCCGCTCCTCCGGCGTCAGCTCGGTCTCGCCCTTGGGCGTGACCTTGCCGACGAGGATGTCCCCGGCCGTGACCTCGGCACCGATACGGATGATGCCGCGCTCGTCGAGGTCCGCGAGGACCTCTTCGGAGACGTTCGGGATGTCCCGGGTGATCTCCTCCGGGCCGAGCTTGGTGTCACGGGCGTCGACCTCGTGCTCCTCGATGTGGATCGAGGAGAGGACGTCGTCCTGCACCAGCCGCTGGCTGAGGATGATCGCGTCTTCGTAGTTGTGGCCCTCCCACGGCATGAACGCCACGAGGAGGTTCTTGCCGAGCGCCATCTCGCCACGCTCGGTGGCGGGACCGTCGGCGAGCACCTGGTTCTCGACGACCCGGTCACCCTCGGAGACGATGACCTTCTGGTTGACGGAGGTGCCCTGGTTGGAGCGGGAGAACTTGGCGATGCGGTACGTGGTGTACGTGCCGTCGTCGTTGGCGATGGTGATGTAGTCCGCGGAGACCTCCTGGACCACACCCTCCTTCTCCGCCTTGATGACGTCACCGGCGTCGACCGCGCAGCGGTACTCCATGCCGGTGCCGACGAGCGGCGCCTCGGAGGTGATCAGGGGCACGGCCTGGCGCATCATGTTCGCGCCCATGAGGGCACGGTTGGCGTCGTCGTGCTCCAGGAATGGGATCATCGCGGTCGCGACCGACACCATCTGGCGCGGCGAGACGTCCATGTAGTCGACGTCGTCACCGGGGATGTAGTCGACCTCGCCGCCACGACGGCGGACCAGGACGCGCGGCTCGGTGAACCGCATCTCCTCGGACAGCGTCGCGTTGGCCTGCGCGATGACGAAGCGGTCCTCCTCGTCGGCGGTCAGGTAGTCGACGTCGTCCGTGACGACACCGCCGACGACCTTGCGGTACGGCGTCTCGACGAAGCCGAACGCGTTGACCCGGCCGTACGAGGCGAGCGAGCCGATCAGACCGATGTTCGGGCCTTCGGGGGTCTCGATCGGGCACATGCGGCCGTAGTGCGAGGGGTGCACGTCACGGACCTCGAAGCCAGCCCGCTCACGGGACAGACCACCGGGGCCGAGCGCGTTGAGCCGGCGCTTGTGGGTCAGACCCGACAGCGGGTTGTTCTGGTCCATGAACTGCGACAGCTGGCTGGTGCCGAAGAACTCCTTGATGGAGGCGACGACCGGCCGGATGTTGATCAGGGTCTGCGGCGTGATCGCCTCGACGTCCTGGGTCGTCATGCGCTCGCGTACGACGCGCTCCATCCTCGCCAGACCCGTACGGACCTGGTTCTGGATGAGCTCGCCCACGTTGCGCAGACGGCGGTTGCCGAAGTGGTCGATGTCGTCGGTCTCGACCAGGATCTGGGTGCCGCTCTCGCCGACCGTCTCGGTCTCACCGGCGTGCAGCTTCACCAGGTACTTGATCGTGGCGATGATGTCGTCGGTGGTGAGCACACCGGCGTCCAGCGGCTCCGCGGCGCCGAGCTTCTTGTTCACCTTGTAGCGGCCGACCTTCGCGAGGTCGTAGCGCTTGGGGTTGAAGTAGAGGTTCTCGAGCAGCGTCTGGGCCGCCTCGCGCGTCGGGGGCTCGCCCGGACGCAGCTTGCGGTAGATGTCGAGCAGCGCGTCGTCCTGGCCCTGGGTGTGGTCCTTCTCCAGGGTGGCGCGCATCGACTCGTACTCGCCGAACTCCTCCAGGATCTGCTCGGTCGTCCAGCCGAGAGCCTTGAGCAGAACGGTCACGGACTGCTTGCGCTTGCGGTCGATACGGACACCGACCATGTCGCGCTTGTCGATCTCCATCTCCAGCCAGGCACCCCGGGAGGGGATGATCTTGGAGGAGAAGATGTCCTTGTCGGACGTCTTGTCGATCGAGGAATCGAAGTACACACCCGGCGAGCGGACGAGCTGGGTCACCACGACACGCTCGGTGCCGTTGATGACGAAGGTGCCCTTGTCCGTCATGAGCGGGAAGTCGCCCATGAAGACCGTCTGGGACTTGATCTCACCGGTCTCGTTGTTGGTGAACTCGGCGGTGACGAAGAGCGGGGCCGCGTACGTGAAGTCGCGTTCCTTGCACTCGTCGATCGAGTTCTTCGGCGGCTCGAAACGGTGGTCGCGGAACGTCAGCGACATCGACCCGGAGAAGTCCTCGATCGGAGAGATCTCCTCGAAGATCTCCTCCAGACCCGACTTCCTGGGGACGTCCTGGCCGCTCTCAAGAGCTGCCTCGACCCGTGCCTTCCACACGGCGTTGCCGAGCAGCCAGTCGAAGCTCTCGGTCTGCAGCGCGAGGAGGTTCGGAACCTCAAGAGGCTCCTTGATCTTTGCAAAGGAGATGCGCAGCGGGGCGGTGCTGGCGCCGTTGTTCGTATTCGTGGTCGAGGCGTTGCGCGAGGCGGCCAAGAGGGGGTCCTTCCGAGGGCTCGGACTCACTACGCGCGTACCGGTCCCGAGCTGGACACGTCGGATCACAGGCCCCAAAAGGGCTGGTCAACCGACGATGTCTTGCATGGGGGTGCCCCTGGTGACGGGCAGGGAGCAGCTAACAGGCAGCGCAAAGGGTCAGTGTAGCCACTTGGCACACTGATGTCCAGGCCGGGTTTTGCGAGACCCTCGTTGTACTCAACACCTTGTCTCAACTGCGTTCGGACCCACGCCGTAGGCGCACATCGATCCTGCCCTCTTCGTCGCCGATCCATGCCTCGGAATCGGATCGAATATGGCGACGCGTCCCTGAGAATTGCGCGCTGCGTGCGGTTCGTCAAGGCCCCCCGTCCCGTACGGACCGTCACCGGTCATACGGAAGGCACGACGATGATCACCATACTCGCAGCCGGACGAAGAGCAAGGAACCCCTCACGGCAACGGAGAAGGGCGGTCACCCGTACGGATGACCGCCCTTCTCGTCAACGCTCCGCGCCTCGCTCGGCGTGGTCGCCGTCACACCGGACCCACGGGAGCTTTCGCGGCTCCCGTGAGGCGGGTGATCAGCGGGGTGGTGCTACGAGGTCACTTGACCTCGACGGAGGCGCCGGCGCCCTTGAGGGACTCGGCAGCCTTCTCGGCGGCCTCCTTGGCGACCTTCTCGAGGACGGGCTTCGGCGCGCCGTCGACGAGGTCCTTGGCCTCCTTGAGGCCCAGCGAGGTGAGCTCACGCACGACCTTGATGACCTGGATCTTCTTCTCGCCGGCACCCGTGAGGATGACGTCGAACTCGTCCTGCTCGGCCTCGGCCTCGACAGCGGCACCGGCGGCACCGCCGGCGGCGGCGACGGCGACCGGGGCGGCGGCCTTGACGTCGAACTTGGCCTCGAAGGCCTTCACGAAGTCGGAGAGCTCGATGAGGGTCAGGGTCTCGAACTGCTCAAGCAGCTCGTCCTGGGACAGCTTCGCCATGATGGCGTCCTTCCACTATGTCGGCAGGTGCCGGATGTATATGACGGCGGGCGTACGGTGGGGCCCGCTGCGACGCGGCGCCGAACTACTCGGCGTCGGCCTCGGCGGGAGCCGGCGTACCGGCACCGCCCTGCTCGACCTTGGCGCGAAGCGCGTCCGCGGTGCGGACGAACTCCGACAGCGGGGCCTGGAACGTCGCCGCGGCCTTGGCCATCGACGCCTTGATTCCACCGGCCACCTTGGCGAGCAGCACCTCGCGGGACTCAAGGTCCGCGAGCTTCTTGAACTCGTCGGCGCTGAGCGCCTTGCCATCAAGGACTCCGCCCTTGATGACGAGATTCGGGTTGTCCTTGGCGAAGTCACGAAGACCCTTCGCCGACTCCACCGGGTCACCGGTGACGAAGGCAACCGCCGTCGGACCCGCGAACAGGTCGTCCAGCGTGTTGATCCCGGCCTCGTTGGCCGCGATCTTGGTCAGCGTGTTCTTCACCACGGCGTACTGGGCGTTCTCACCGAGGGAACGACGCAGCTCCTTGAGCTGCGCCACGGTGAGACCCCGGTACTCGGTCAGCACTGCGGCGTTCGAGCTGCGGAACTGTTCCGTCAGCTCGGCCACCGCGGCAGCCTTGTCGGGCCTTGCCATGAGCGTCGGCCTCCTTCCGGGTGATGAGGACCGCTCAGAAGGGGCCGGACAGAACGAAACGCCCCGGCGCGGGCGCACGGGGCGTAGCTCAACCGGGACACGCCCGGGAACTCTCCTCGGTCACCTACGCGGGTCGTCCGCCTGTAGCGGATCCTTCGGTCGCCTCACCCTCTTGCGAGAGCACGGCGACGACCAGCGGTCTTTGGCTTCAACTGAAGAGTACGTGACGCGGTTACCCGCAGGCAAATCCGGTCGCCGGGGCCGTAAACCCGCCCCGGTGACCGGATTTGAGAGATCAGCTCCCCGAATTCAGGGATTCGGAAAGGAGATCAGATTCCGGAGCCCTCGGCGTCCGCGCCGAGGTCGCCCAGCATCTTGAACAGGTCGACGGTGTCGGCGGCCGGCGGCGTCTGGACGGAGGCCTCGGCCCCGTAGTCGGTGTAACGCGCGCCGATCTTCACCTCGCCCTGCGGGGTGTCCATCGCGACATCCATCTTGACCGGGTAGTTGTCCTCGTTGACCCAGACCTCGGTGTCGTAACCCGTGATGCCGGACTTCTTGACGTTGTCGAGAAGGTCCTTGCGCTCCTTCTCGCTGAGCACGTCGAGGCCGTCGTTCGACTCCATCATCTCGGCGACGGTGAGCGTGCCCTTGTAGTGCTGCGCCTCGGCCCCGTCGATCTTCTCCGAGCCGACGTGCTTCACGTTCGGCGAGTCCAGGAGGAGCGCGAGCTGCTGCGCCGGGTCCTGGTTCATGTTCTCCATGCCGCCGGTGAGCTCCTGGGCGACCGCCGGGTCGCCCGAGGCCTCCGCCGCCGCGGCCAGGTCCAGCTTCATCCAGCGCTTGCCGTCCATGTCCTTGGCCGCCTCGGCGCCCATGTCCATGTACATGGCGTTCTTGACCCACACCATCCGGATCTTGTCCGGGGCGTCGGGCTCGGACTGGAGCATCGAGCCGGTCATGGTCATGTCCATCACTACGGGGTCCCACCCCATGACGCCGGACATCTCCATGTCGCCCGCCCCGGCGCCCATGGCGGCCGGCATCGACATCGTCATCGTGACCTTGGCGGACTTCGCCGCCGCCGTCTTCTCGTACGCCGCCGTCAGCACGTCCGTCACCGCGGAACGCGACTGCGTCTCCCCCTTGGCGGCCGAACTCCCGCCGTTCTTCTTGCTGTCCGAGTCCGCGTCACCGCTCTGACAGCCCGCGACACCGGCCACCACGGCCACTGCCGTCAGCGAGACGCCGACGCGCCCCCATGTCGACATGGTCATACCCCACCCCTTATTCCGATGTTCCTTGTTGAAAGGTATCGCACGGATATGACAGCCCGCTCATGCCAAAGCCGGCCCCAGCGCCTCAACAGAGGTGCCGGGACCGGCTCTTGACAAACAGCGACTCGACTGCCGTCCAGGATCAGACGGAGGCCGGGTCCTCCTCCACGAGGAGGTTGCGCGTGCGGTTGGCGTCCAGCGGAATGCCGGGGCCCATCGTCGTCGCCAGGGTCGCCTTCTTGATGTAACGGCCCTTCGCGGCCGACGGCTTGAGACGGAGGATCTCCTCCAGCGCCGCGGCGTAGTTCTCGACCAGCTTCGTCTCGTCGAAGGAGACCTTGCCGATGATGAAGTGCAGGTTCGAGTGCTTGTCGACGCGGAACTCGATCTTGCCGCCCTTGATGTCGTTCACGGCCTTCGTGACATCGGGGGTGACGGTGCCGGTCTTCGGGTTCGGCATCAGACCACGCGGGCCGAGGACGCGGCCGAGGCGGCCGACCTTGCCCATGAGGTCCGGGGTGGCGACGACGGCGTCGAAGTCGAGACGGCCCTTCTGGACCTCTTCGATCAGCTCGTCGGAGCCGACGATGTCGGCGCCCGCGGCGCGCGCTGCCTCGGCACGGTCACCGGTCGCGAAGACCAGGACCCGGGCGGTCTTGCCGGTGCCGTGCGGAAGGTTCACGGTGCCACGGACCATCTGGTCCGCCTTGCGCGGGTCGACGCCCAGCCGCATGGCGACCTCGACGGTGCCGTCGAACTTGGTGGTGTTGGTGTCCTTGGCGATACGGACGGCTTCGAGCGGAGGGTACGTACGCTCCGAGTCGATCTTCGCGTCCGCGCTGCGGAGTGCCTTGCTGCGCTTCACTTCATTCTCCTGGTGGTTCATTCAGGCGTGGAGTTCGTGGTGCGGGCCGCGCATGGCCCTTCCACTTGGCGCGCCCGAGGGGGCCCGCCGGGCGGGGCTCAGCCCTCGACCGTGATGCCCATCGAACGGGCGGTGCCGGAGATGATCTTCTCGGCGGCGTCCAGGTCGTTGGCGTTCAGGTCGGGCATCTTGGTCGTGGCGATGTCACGGACCTGCGCACGGGTGAGCTTGGCGACCTTCTTGACGTGCGGCTCGCCTGAGCCCTTGTCCACACCGGCGGCCTTGAGGATCAGCTTGGCGGCCGGCGGAGTCTTGGTGATGAAGGTGAAGGAGCGGTCCTCGTAGACCGTGATCTCCACCGGCACGACCATGCCACGCTGCGACTCGGTCGCGGCGTTGTAGGCCTTGCAGAACTCCATGATGTTGACGCCGTGCTGACCCAGCGCGGGGCCGACCGGCGGAGCCGGGTTGGCCGCGCCGGCCGAGATCTGGAGCTTGATGAGCCCCGTGACCTTCTTCTTCTTGGGAGGCATGTGCTCTCTCCGGGTCCTAGTGAGAGTGTTCCGGCCCGGTCATCCGGTCATCCGGATGCGGGCATACCGCGCAACGATAACGGGTACAGCTGCACGGCCAAAAACCGAGCAGGTCAGACCCTCTCCCGCGCGTGGGGGCAATCCCCTGCGAGAGCCTGTCTGACCTGGTCGGAACTGGCTTGGAGCGCGCGGAAAGCGCGTCAGTTCTTCTGGATCTGGTCGAAACTCAGCTCGACCGGGGTCTCGCGGCCGAAGATCTCGACGAGGCCCTTGACCTTCTTCGAGTCGGCGTTGATCTCGTTGATCGTCGCCTGGAGCGTCGCGAACGGGCCGTCGGTGACGGTGACCGAGTCGCCGACCTCGAAGTCCAGCACCTGGACCTCGACCTTGCGGGACGGAGCCGGCTTGCCCTCGGCCTCGGCCGCCTCGCGCGCGGCCTTCTCCTCGGCCTCGGGGGCGAGCATCTTCACGATCTCGTCCAGCGTCAGCGGGTACGGGTCGTAGGCGTTGCCGACGAAGCCGGTGACGCCCGGCGTGTTCCGTACGACACCCCAGGACTCGTTCGTCAGGTCCATCCGCACCAGGACGTAGCCCGGGAGCTTGTTCTGGCGGACGTTCTTGCGCTCGCCGTTCTTGATCTGGACGATCTCTTCCTCGGGCACCTCGGCCGAGTAGATGAAGTCCTCGACGTTGAGCGAGACGGCGCGCTGTTCCAGGTTGGCCTTCACGCGCTTCTCGTAGCCCGCGTACGTGTGGATGACGTACCACTCGCCGGGCAGCCCGCGCAGCTCCTCGCGGAGCGCGGCGACGGGGTCGGCCGCGGGGGCGGGCTCCTCGACGAGCTCGATGTCCTCGGCGTCGGCGTCGGCGTCGGCCTCGGTGTCCGCGTCCTCGGCGTGCACCGCCGACTCCTCGGCCGGCTCGCCGGCCTCGGCGTCAGCGGCTTCGGCCTGGTCTGGCTCGACAGCGTCCGCCGCCTCCACGATGTCGGTCTCGTCCTCGCGGGACTCGACCGCCTCGTTGGCGTCGTTCAGGTTCGGGTCAGACACGTTGGCTGCTTCTTCCTGGCTTCACGATGGGTGGAACATGCGGATAAGGACGCCCGTGGGCGCCCTCTGCCTCCGCGGGCCTAGCCGAAGACGTACTTGACTACTCTCTGGAAGCCGTAGTCCATCACGGTCACCAGACCGATCATGACGACGACGAAGACGATCACAACAGTCGTGTAGGTCGTCAGCTGGTTGCGAGTCGGCCAGACGACCTTGCGCAGCTCCGCGACGATCTGACGGTAGAAGAGGGCGAGACGGCCCAGCGGGCCCTTCTTGCCGCGCTTGCCACCCTTGCGGGTCTTCTTGCTCGACTCGGGGGTCTCGTCATCGTCAGCATCAGGCTTGTCGATGGAGCCCACGGCGTCCGTCACGCTCTCTCACCTGATTCCGGGTCGTGGCCGTGCCGCGCCCGGTGGAGCCGCACGGCAGTGCTTTTGAAGTACGTACACGCGCACACATCCTGGCGAAGGATTGTGTAGCAGGGCCGGAGGGACTTGAACCCCCAACCGCTGGTTTTGGAGACCAGTGCTCTACCAATTGAGCTACGACCCTTTGTGTTTTCCCCAACCTACCGCATCCGACCGGAAGCACGGCGTGCCCGGATCGGCGGTGGCGGCTGAGGGCCAACGACCAGTGAGTGTACGTGCTCGGGGGCCCGGCGTCGAACAGGTAACACCGGACCGGCCCTTGTCCGAACCTGTCCGCTCTCTGTCCGTGGGCTGTCCACTCGGCGAAACCCCTGTGCCCGGGTCTCCGGGGGTCTGGGACCATGGCCCGCATGAGCGCTGCAATTCCTCCGACCGAGCGCCGGGTCTCCGCCCGAGTCGGCGCAATCTCCGAGTCCGCCACCCTTGCCGTCGACGCCAAGGCCAAGGCCCTCAAGGCCGCCGGCCGGCCGGTGATCGGCTTCGGCGCCGGTGAGCCCGACTTCCCGACGCCCGACTACATCGTCGACGCCGCGAGTGAGGCCTGCCACAACCCGAAGTACCACCGCTACACCCCGGCCGGCGGGCTCCCCGAGCTGAAGGCCGCGATCGTCGCGAAGACGCTGCGTGACTCCGGTTACGAGATCGACCCCGCCCAGGTCCTGGTCACCAACGGCGGCAAGCAGGCGATCTACGAGGCCTTCGCCGCGATCCTCGACCCGGGCGACGAGGTCATCGTCCCGGCGCCGTACTGGACGACGTACCCCGAGTCGATCCGGCTGGCCGGCGGTGTCCCGGTGGACGTGGTGGCCGACGAGACCACCGGCTACCGGGTCTCGGTCGAGCAGTTGGAGGCGGCGCGCACGGAGCGTACGAAGGTCGTGCTCTTCGTCTCGCCGTCCAACCCGACCGGCGCCGTCTACAGCCGCGAGGACACCGAGGCCGTCGGCCGCTGGGCCGTGGAGCACGGCCTGTGGGTCATGACGGACGAGATCTACGAGCACCTCGTCTACGGCGGCGCCGAGTTCACCTCGCTGCCCGCGGCCGTGCCCGAGCTGCGCGACAAGTGCGTCGTCGTCAACGGTGTGGCGAAGACGTACGCGATGACCGGCTGGCGGGTGGGCTGGGTCGTCGGCCCCAAGGACGTGGTGAAGGCCGCGACCAACCTCCAGTCGCACGCGACGTCGAACGTGGCCAACGTCTCGCAGGCCGCCGCGCTCGCCGCCCTGACCGGGAGTCTCGACGCGGTGGACGAGATGCGGGTCGCCTTCGACCGGCGCCGGGGCACCATCGTCCGGATGCTCAACGAGATCGACGGCGTGGTCTGCCCGGAGCCAGAGGGTGCCTTCTACGTGTACCCGTCGGTGAAGGCGCTGCTCGGCAAGGAGATCCGCGGCAAGCGGCCCGCGAGCTCGGTCGACCTCGCCACCCTGATCCTGGAAGAGGCCGAGGTCGCGGTCGTACCTGGTGAGGCGTTCGGTACGCCGGGGTATCTGCGGCTGTCGTACGCCCTGGGCGACGAGGACCTGGTCGAGGGTGTGGCGCGGCTCCAGAAGCTGCTGGCGGAGGCCCGCGACTGAGTGCGCCGCTTCGACGGAACGGGTTCCCGGCGCGTCCGGGGCCCGTTCTTTCGTTCGGGCGACGGCCCGAAGGTGGAAAGGGACTCCCGCAGTCCGCCCGCGTACGGCAAGATCCATGGATGGAGAACGTTTCCGGCCCCCCGCGCCCCACGCGTGACGACCGCGCCACCCGCGACATCCGTCTGCTGCCCAAGGCCCATCTGCATCTGCACTTCACCGGCTCGATGCGGCCCACGACCCTGCTGGAGCTCGCCGACAAGTACGGCGTCCATCTCCCGGACGCGCTCACCGGCGGCGAGCCGCCCCAGCTGCGCGCGACCGACGAGCGGGGCTGGTTCCGCTTCCAGCGGCTCTACGACATCGCCCGGTCCTGTCTGCGGGCCCCCGAGGACATCCAGCGGCTGGTCCGCGAGGCCGCCGAGGAGGACGTACGGGACGGCTCCGGGTGGCTGGAGATCCAGGTCGACCCCACCTCGTACGCCCCGCTGCTCGGCGGGCTGATCCCGGCGCTGGAGATCATCCTGGACGCCGTGGACGCGGCGTCGCGCGACACCGGGCTCGGGATGCGCGTCGTGGTCGCGGCGAACCGGATGAAGCATCCGCTGGACGCCCGCACGCTGGCGCGGCTCGCGGTGCGGTACGCGGACAGGGGCGTCGTCGGCTTCGGACTGTCGAACGACGAACGCCGGGGCATGGCACGGGACTTCGACCGGGCCTTCGCCATCGCCAGGGAGGGCGGGCTGCTCGCGGCGCCGCACGGCGGTGAGTTGAGCGGGCCCTCGTCGGTGCGGGACTGCCTGGACGATCTGCGGGCGAGCCGGATCGGGCACGGCGTACGGGCGGCCGAGGACCCGCGGCTGCTGCGCAAGCTGGCCGACCGCGGGGTGACCTGTGAGGTGTGCCCGGCGTCGAACGTGGCGCTGGGTGTCTACGAGAAGCCCGACGACGTACCCCTGCGCACTCTGTTCGAGGCCGGGGTGCCGATGGCGCTCGGCGCGGACGACCCGCTGCTCTTCGGGTCGCGGCTCGCGGCGCAGTACGAACTGGTGCGCGGGCACCACGGGTTCACGGACGTCGAACTGGCGGAGCTGGCACGGCAGTCGGTGCGGGCCTCGGCGGCGCCGGACGGGACGCGGGACAAGCTGCTGGCGGGGATCGACGCCTGGCTGGAGGGCTGAGCGGACGGTGGCGGGGGCCGTCAGGGGCTGAGCGGGGACAGGACCGTCCGTACCAGGGCCGGGGCGAACTCGTCGAGCGGGGGGACCTGTTCGCCGTCCGGGAAGGCCTTCAGGAAGGCCCGTTGCAGGCACGCGCCGAGCAGCAGTGACGCCACGGCGTCGACGTCGGCACCCTCCCGTACGCGGCCGGCCTCACGTTCGGCGCGCAGATATCCGGCGAGTGCGCGCAGCGGCCACCGAGGGCCGGCGCCCAGGGCACGGATCCCTTCGGCGTGCCTGCGCAGCAGCGCCGGTTCGGCGAAGAGCGAGGCGCCGATCGGAAAGGTCGCCTCGTAGAAGAGGGCTGCCTGGCGGACGACTTCGGTGAGATTCTCCTCGACGCTGTGACGGGCGTTCGCGCCGAACGGCCCCTCCCCGAGCTCGGAGAGCAGCGGGCCGAGGCGGGGCAGCCGCTCCTCCAATACGCGCAGGAAGAGCTCCTCCTTGCCGGAGAAGTACTTGTAGAGGGCGGCCTCCGAGCACCCGGCGGCGCGCGCGATCTCCTTGGTGGTGGCGCGTGCCAGCCCGATGGTGCCCATGAGTTGGGCGGCGGCGTCCAGGATGCGGGCCCGCGCGGGCTTCATGTGCGCTCCGATCGCTCTGACAAGGCTTGACGAGGGGGTGGGTGGATACTCACCATAGAGGTGAGTGAATACTCACCCACCATAGAGCGGAAGAGGCGAGGGCGATGAGACTCACCGTGTTCGGGGCGACCGGGGGCGTCGGCCGGGAGATCGTGCGGCAGGCACTGGCGGCGGGGCATCGGGTCACGGCGGTGGTACGGGACCCGGCGCGGCTGGAGGTCACCGGGGACCGGCTCGACGTGGTTACCGCGGCCTCGTTCGACGACCCGGAGTCGCTGCGGGCCGCCGTGGCCGGCCGTGACGCGGTGCTGTCGGGCGTCGGTCCGCGCGGGCGCAAGGACGCGGGGATCGCCGCGCCGGTGACCCGCTCGATCCTGCGGGCGATGGACGCGGAGGGCGTGCGCCGGCTGCTGGTGGTGAGCGCGGCCCCGGTCGGCGAGGTGCCGCCGGACGAGCCGCTGCTGGGGAAGGTGGCGCTGGGTGTGGTCAAGGTCGTGCTCAGGCCCGTCTACGACGACCTGGCGCGGATGGAGGAGGAACTGGCCCGCAGCGGGACCGACTGGACCGCCGTCCGGCCCCCGCAGCTTCTGAACAAGCCGGTGACGGGCGTCTACCGCGCGGTGGTGGGGGCGAACCCGCGCGGCGGCAACAAGATCGGCCGCCCGGACCTCGCCCACGCGATGCTGGCGATGATCGACGACCCGGCGACGGTGAAGCGGCCGGTGGGGGTCGCGTACTGAGGGGCGGGGCTGGGCCGTGTCTTCGAAGTAGCGCCGTCCGCCTGCGAGGCGGGGCCGTGCTCGTACTGGACGTACTCGGCTGCCTTCGAGAGTGCTCCAACGCGGCGAGGTGCCGTGCCAGACGCCGCAGGCCAGGCGGGACTTCGAAGACACGGCCCAGGACTTGCGGCCAGGGCGTGCTGTGAAAGCAGCCTCGGCCGCGCGCGACGGGGCTCGCGGCGGCTGGTGCGTGCGACCGCGGGGCGGAGGATCACCCTCGTACGGGACGTACATGAGGCGCGGGGAAGAAGCGCTTCGTCACCACGGTCCCGGGGCGGACACGACGGGGCGGCGCGGGCACCAGCAGCGCCCAGGGCTCGGCCGGTTCAGCCCTGTGGACAACGCGGGGGCCTCCCGTGCCCGAAGGACCGCGGGGAGAGCGCACGTGCCGACGAGACACCAGCCGCTCCGCGGCGGGCGCGGCCGGACATCGGCCGCCCGACCGGGGGCCCGAACCGGACGGGGTTCGTCCGACACGCCCTGGCGCCCCTCGGCGGGCGACGGCGGGCTCAGAGGCTGACGCCGACCGTCACCGGCTCGTTGATCAGCGTGATCCCGAACGCCTCGCGGACGCCCGCGACGACCTCCCGCGCGAGCGCGAGCAGGTCCTCGGTGGTGGCGTGGCCCCGGTTGGTCAGCGCGAGCGTGTGCTTGGTGGAGATACGGGCGGGGCCGGTGCCGTACCCCTTGGTGAAGCCCGCGCGGTCGATCAGCCACGCGGCCGAGGTCTTCGTGCGGCCCTCCCCCGCCGGGTACGCCGGCGGCGTGACGTCCGGGCCCAGCCGCTCCGCCGCGCGGGCGAGGAAGGCCGCGTACGCCGTGTCGTCGAGGATCGGGTTGGTAAAGAAAGAGCCGGCCGACCAGGTGTCGTGGTCCGCGGGGTCGAGCACCATGCCCTTGCCCGCGCGCAGTTCGAGCACCGTACGGCGGGCGGCGTCCAGCGGGACGCGGTCGCCGGGGGCGACTCCGAGCGCGCGGGCCGTCTCGGCGTACTTGAGCGGGGCCGAGAGCCCGCCCGCGTCCTCCAGCGCGAACCGGACCCGCAGGACGACGTAGCGCTCGGGGTGCTCCTTGAAGCGGCTGTGCCGGTACGAGAAGGCGCACTCGGCGTTGGCGAGGGTCAGGATCTCCCGGGTGGCGCGGTCGTAGGCGACGACCTCGGTGATGGTGCTGGACACCTCCTGGCCGTACGCGCCGACGTTCTGGATCGGGGTGGCGCCGGCCGAGCCGGGGACGCCGGCCAGGCATTCGATACCCGCGAGCCCCGCGTCGACCGTACGGGCGACGGCGTCGGTCCAGGTCTCGCCGGCGGCCAGTTCCAGCGTCGTACCCGTGAGGGAGAAGCCGCGTGTCGCGATGCGCAGGGCGGTGCCCTCGAAGCCCTTGTCGCCGATGACCAGATTGCTGCCGCCGCCGATGATCAGGAGCGGGATGCCGGCGTCGTCCGCCTCGCGCACGGCGGTGACGACCTCGGCGTCGGTGGTCGCGGTGATCAGCCGGGTGGCCGGGCCGCCGAGGCGGAAGGTGGTCAGCGGGGCGAGGGGAGCGTCCTGGAGTTCCTGCACGGGACAAGACTACGGTCCGGTCGGGAGACGATTCGTCTCCGGACCGGACCGCTCCGCGCCGCGCCGGGGGCTGTCAGACACCGACCGTCTTGCGCTCCCCCGCCGACCCGGCTTCCGACCCGGCTTCCGGCTTCCCCAGCAGTACGGTCTTCGCCCGCGCCCGGCGGCCCGGCATGGCCAGGGCCGCCAGGGCCGCGACCCCCACGACCGCCGAGCCGATCCACAGGGCCGGGACCGTGCCGTCGACGAAGATCTGCGGCGTCTCGTAACCGCCCTGCGCGGAGAACACCGCCCCGAGGACCGCGACGCCGAGCGCTCCGCCGACCTCGCGCAGCGCGTTGTTGGCGCCGGACGCGATCCCCTGCTCCTCGGGCCTGACGCTGGACATGACCAGGCTGGCGGCGGGGGCGAAGTACATCGCCATGCCGATCCCGCTGATGATCAGGGCGGGCAGCTGCGCCGCGTACGACACACCGGGCTCGATGACCATCGCGAACAGGGCCAGTCCGACGGCCTGGAGGGCGAGCCCCGTGGTGACGACGGGCCGGCCGCCGATCCGGTCGGAGAGGATCCCGGCGAGCGGCGCGACGAGCAGCGGCATCGCGGTCCAGGGCAGCATCCGCAGGCCGGCCTCGGTGGGCGAGTAGCCGGCGACGCCCTGCATGAACTGGCTGAGCAGGAAGATCGAACCGAACATGCCCAGGAACATCAGCAGGCTCGCGGCGTTGATCCCGGCGAAGGTGCGGTCCTTGAACAGCCGCATGGGCAGCATCGAGTCGGGCCTGCGGATGCCGTGGCGTACGAAGCCGCCGATCAAGGCTGTGCCGACGATCAGCCCGGTGAGGACGAGCGGGCTGGTCCAGCCCTCGGTGTTGGCGGTGACCAGGGCGTAGACGATGCCGAAGAGGCCGCCGCTGATGAGCAGGGTGCCGGGGATGTCGATACGGGCGTTCGGGGCGTACGACTCCTTGAGCCGGGTCCTGGCGAGCGGCAGCAGCACGAGGCCGACCGGGACGTTCAGCCAGAAGATCCATTCCCAGGAGATGTGTTCGGTGAGGCTCCCGCCGACGAGCGGACCCGCGGCCACGGCGATGCCGGTGACAGCACTGAAAATGCCGAGGGCCGCGCCGCGCTTCGCGGCCGGGACCGCCGCGGTGAGCAGGGTGAGTGCCAGCGGCATCATGATCGCCGCGCCGACTCCCTGGACCGCGCGTGCGGCGATGAGGCTGTTGATGCCGGGCGCGAGGGCCGCGGCGGCGGACGCCGCGGTGAAGATCGAGAGGCCGCCGACGAAGAGCCTGCGGCGGCCGAAGCGGTCGCCGAGGGCCGCGCCGAACATGAGCAGCACCGCGAAGGTGAGCGTGTAGGCGTTGACCGTCCACTCAAGGTCGGCGAGTTTGCCGCCGAGGTCCTCGCGGATGGACGGCAGGGCGGTGGTGACGACGAGGTTGTCGAGGGCCGCCATGAAGCCCGCGGCGCCGGTGATGACGAGGGCCCAGGTGGCGTTCGCGCCGCCGCGGGCTGCTGGCTGGTTCATTGTTCTCCCCGATCTGATTAGTTATGGATTACTAACTTTCCGGGCCATGAAAAGGGCATGAAACGAGTAGCGAAAAGCATGAGCGGGGCCGCCCGCCTCGGATCAGCCGTCCGAGCCGCCGGCCAGCGGCCGCGCGGAGTCGTAGAAGCCGCCCCAGACGCGGTCGTCGGCCGGAAACCCCAGCGCCAGCAGGGTGTTGACCAGCATGCCGAAGGCCAGGAACGTCGTCGTCTCCTTCACGTCCGCACCCAGCGCCAGATGCGCGGTGTCCCAGAGCCGCGACCACGCGGCCCGTACGGAGGCGCCGAATTCGTGGTCCCCCGCCGCTTCGGCCGCCGCGACGGCGACGTACATCTGCATCTGCATCATCAGCTTGTCCGGGTCGTCCGCGATGAGCTGCTGATAGGCGCGGGCCATGGAGTGGATGACCTCGTCGGGGGCGACCCCCTCGGACGCCTCCTCGAAGATGCGCCGGGTGTCCTGGAGGCAGCGCTCCGACGCCGCGAGGAAGATCGCCTGCTTGTTCGGGAAGAGGCGGAAGAGGTACGGCTGCGAGACGCCCACGCGGCGGGCGATCGCCTCGGTGGAGGTGCCTTGATACCCGGTGCGGGCGAATTCGGTGATCGCCGCGTGGATGACGCTCTCGCGTCGCTCTTCTGCGCTCATCCTGACCATGAGAAGTAAGTTATTGATTGATTACTTACTTGTCAAGCCCTGAACTCGCCCCACGTTCCCGGGCGCCGGACGGCGCCCGGGAACCGGCCGCACCTAGGCCAGCTGGACGACGGCGCGGGACATCCCCAGCACCTTCTTGCCCTCGCTGGTCGCCGTCAGATCCACGCGTACGCGGTTGTCGTCGAGCTTGTCGCCGATCTTGGCGGTCACCTCGATGACCGCGCCCTTGTCGTCGTTGGGCACCACGACGGGTTTGGTGAAGCGGACGCCGTACTCGACCACGGCCCCCGGGTCCCCCACCCAGTCGGTCACCACCCGGACGGCCTCGGCCATCGTGAACATGCCGTGCGCGATGACGTCGGGCAGCCCGACCTCCCGCGCGAACTTCTCGTTCCAGTGAATCGGGTTGAAGTCGCCCGATGCGCCCGCGTAGCGCACCAGGGTGTCGCGCGTCACCGGGAACGTCGCGGCCGGCAGCTCCGTACCGATCTCGACGTTGTCGTAGGCGATCTGCGTGGCCATCGGCCTCACTCCCCCTCGGCGGCGCGCGCCACCAGCTTGGTCCACGCGGTCACGACGTGCGCGCCCGCCTCGTCGTGCACCTCGCCGCGGACGTCGAGGATGTCGTTGCCCGCGATGGACTTGATTCCCTCGATGGTGGAGGTGACCGTCAGCCGGTCGCCCGCACGTACGGGACGGGTGTAGACGAACTTCTGGTCGCCGTGCACGACCCGGCTGTAGTCGAGACCCAGCCGCGGATCGGCGATGACCTCCCGCGCCGCCTTGAAGGTGATCGCGAAGACGAACGTCGGGGGGGCGATCACGTCGAGGTGACCGAACGCCTTCGCGGCGTCCGGATCGACGTACGCGGGATTGGTGTCACCCACCGCCTCGGCGAACTCGCGGATCTTCTCCCGGCCGACCTCGTACGGCTCGGTCGGCGGATACGTCCGCCCGACGAAGGACTGGTCGAGCGCCATGGACTCGTTCCCTCCTGATCAGACTGCCCTGAGACTGCCCTGATGAATGGTGCCCAACTATGGATCGGGCGCGGCAAACGACACGAGGCCGCCCCCCGGTCAAGGGGACGGCCTCGGGTGCGAGCCTGGTTCAGCGCGTTTCGCGGTGAGCCGTGTGCGAGTTGCAGCGAGGGCAGTGCTTCTTCATCTCAAGACGGTCCGGGTTGTTGCGCCGGTTCTTCTTGGTGATGTAGTTCCGCTCCTTGCACTCCACGCAGGCCAGCGTGATCTTCGGGCGGACGTCGGTGGCAGCCACGTGAGTGCTCCTTGGACGGACAGATTGACGGGTTAACGCATAAAAGAGTAGCCGATCGAAGGATCGCCCCCACCATCGGCTACCGTGTGTAGCGGTGACCGGACTTGAACCGGTGACACAGCGATTATGAGCCGCTTGCTCTACCGACTGAGCTACACCGCTGTGATGTCGGATCTCCTCACCCGAAGGCGAGGAGGGCCGAACACCAGAGCCCCAATACGGAATCGAACCGTAGACCTTCTCCTTACCATGGAGACGCTCTACCGACTGAGCTATTGGGGCGAGCGATGAAGACATTACACGGTCCGTCGCCGTTCGCCCAAATCCGTTTCCGGCCTCTCGTCCCACCTGTCCCCTTCCGTGCCGGGGCGGATGTCGGGTGTGCGTGGGGAGGGCGTCGGGCGGGCGCGGGAAGGGTGTTGAGCGGGCGCCAGGACGGCCGTGCGCGCCGTCCCGGGCGCCCGGTAAGAGCCACAGCGGTATGACTATTTCTTTCCTCCTCGAAGCCCGCGCGGGGCGGCTCTAGGCTCGACGCACGCTGCGTGATCTTGCAGCCAGAGCTTCACCGCCCCCACCCAGGAGCCCACCAGGAGGACGATGCCCGACAGCCAGCCGGAGCCGTCGGACGGCATCACGGCGAACGCCCCCGCGCTGCTGCTGCGCAGGGCCCGGCTCGTCGACGGCCGCGCCGTCGACGTACTGCTGAGCGGCGGCCGTATCGAGGCCGTCGGCACCGCAGGCAGCCTTCCCGCGACCGACGCCTGCCTGGACCTCGACGGGCATCTGCTCCTGCCCGCCCCCGCCGAGCCGCACGCGCACAGCGACACCGCGCTGAGCGCCGTCACGCCGGACGGGCCCGTCTCGTACGACCCCGAGTCCGTCCAGCGCCGGGCGACCGAGGCAGCGCTGCTCCAGGTCGGGCACGGGGCGACGACGCTGCGGACACATGTGCGGGTCGGTGACGCGCGGGAGTTGGAGCCCATGGAGGCGGTGCTCGAGGCGCGGCGTTCGCTGCGGGGGCTCGGGAATCTGACGGTCGTCGCCGTCCCGCGCCTGCTGACCGGGATCGCGGGCGCCGACGGGCTGGCGATGCTGCGGGACGCGGTGAAGATGGGCGCGGAGGTGGTGGGCGGCTGCCCGGACCTCGACCCCGACCCGGCCGGATACGTGGAATCGGTGCTGACCGTGGCAGCAGAGCACGGCTGTCCGGTCGACCTCCATACGGACGGCGGCGACCCGGCACGCCTCGCGCGTCTCGCGGCGATGGCCGGCGGGCTGCGGCCCGGCGTCTCGATCGGGCCCTGCGCGGGGCTGTCCCGGCTGCCGGCGGACGTGACGGGCCGGGCTGCGGACCAGTTGGCGGCGGCGGGTGTGACCGTGGTCTGTGTGCCGCAGGGCGGCTGCGGCGGGGTCGAGCAGCGGGGGGTGGCGCCCGTACGGGTGCTGCGTGCCGCCGGGGTGCGGGTGGCGGCGGGCAGCGGGGCCGTACAGGACGTGGCGAACCCGGTGGGGCGAGGGGATCCGTTGGAGGCGGCGTATCTGCTGGCCTCCCAAGGAGGGCTGCGGGCGGCGGAGGCGTACGAGGCGGTGAGCACGGCCGCGCGTGAGGCGATGCGGCTGCCGGAGGTACGGGTGGAGGCGGGCTTTCCGGCGGAGTTGCTGGCGGTGCGGGGGGACCGGCTGGAGGGGGTGCTGTCGCTGGCGTACAGCAGGATCGTCATTCACCGGGGGCGGGTGGTGGCCCGGACGAACGCGGTGCGGGAGTACTGCGACGACTCGGCGGTGGCCGTGCCGTTGGATCTGCCCCGGCAGGGACGGCAGGGGCGGCCGGAGACGCGGCCGTGAGGGACGTGCGTGCGGGGCGTGCCGTGCGGGGCGTGCCTCCTACGGAGGTGCCGCGTGAGCGGTGACCGCCCGTCGGACGTACCGTCGTGAGCATGCGAATTGTCATCGCCGGAGGACACGGTCAGATCGCGCTGCGGCTGGAGCGGCTGCTCGCCGCGCGCGAACACGAGGTCGCGGGAATCATCCGCAAACCCGAACAGGCGGACGATCTGCGGGACGCGGGCGCCGAAGCCGTCGTGCTCGATCTGGAGTCGGCCTCGGTGGACGAGGTCGCCGCTGTGCTGGAGGGCGCCGGCGCGGCGGTCTTCGCCGCCGGAGCGGGGCCGGGCAGCACGACGGAACGCAAGGACACCGTCGACCGGGGCGCGGCGGTCCTCTTCGCCGACGCGGCGGAACGGGCGGGCGTACGGCGCTACGTGATCGTCTCGTCCATGGGCGCCGACCCGGACCACCGGGGCGACGACATCTTCGACCACTATCTGCGGGCCAAGGGCGCGGCGGACGCGTACGTCATGGGCAGGCAGGGGCTCGACACGACGGTGCTGCGCCCGGGAATGCTCACGAACGACGCGGGCACGGGCGTCGTGAACCTCGCGCCGTCAACAGGCCGTGGCCCGGTGCCCCGGGACGATGTGGCGGCGACGCTGGTGGAGTTGGTGGAGACACCGGCGACGGCGGGGCTGACGCTGGAGCTGATCAGCGGGACGGTGCCGGTGGCGGAAGCGGTGAAGAACGCGGCGTCGTCCGGCTGATGGTGAGCTGACGACGATGGCCCCTGGTCCGCGTCTCCGCGGGTCAGGGGCCATCATTTCCGTGTGGCGGCGCCAGGATTCGAACCTGGGAAGGCTAAGCCGGCGGATTTACAGTCCGCTCCCATTGGCCACTCGGGCACACCGCCATGGGATGTCGTCGCGGGACCGGCGCTGTGGGGCGCTGCTCCGTGGCAACGACGTAAACGATACCCGATGCCCAGGGGTGCTCCGCCACCGGATTGATCAGGCCGGGAGGGGGGCGGGATGACTACCCTTTACCGGAGCGGGCCGGGGGCCCGGCCGTAGTTTCGGCATCAGTCGCGGCACGAGTCGCGGCTCTCTTTCCAGCACCCGATTCAAGGAGCCACAGGACATGGCCGACTCCAGTTTCGACATCGTCTCGAAGGTCGAGCGGCAGGAGGTCGACAACGCCCTCAACCAGACCGCGAAGGAGGTCTCCCAGCGGTACGACTTCAAGAACGTCGGAGCCTCGATCGCCTGGTCCGGCGAGAAGATCCTTATGCAGGCCAACAGCGAGGAGCGGGTCAACGCGATCCTCGACGTCTTCCAGTCCAAGCTGATCAAGCGGGGCATCTCGCTGAAGGCGCTGGACGCGGGCGAGCCGCAGCAGTCCGGCAAGGAGTACAAGATCTTCGCGTCCATCGAGGAGGGCATCTCCCAGGAGAACGCGAAGAAGGTCGCCAAGATCATCCGCGATGAGGGCCCCAAGGGCGTCAAGGCGCTCGTGCAGGGCGACGAGCTGCGGGTCAGCTCGAAGAGCCGGGACGATCTTCAGGCCGTACAGGCGCTGTTGAAGGGGCAGGACTTCGACTTCGCGCTGCAGTACGTCAACTACCGCTGACCGAAGGCCCCGCCGGGCGCGGGCGTCGCCGGTCCGGCACAAACACGGCACAACGAGGGCGGCCGGCCGGGGACTTCCCGGCCGCGGCCCTCGTTGCGTTCTCCTCTCGTTGCGTTCTCCTCCTAAGAAGGTGGTTCCGTTGAGTGACGCGTTGTTTCCGCCAGAACGGGTCGTCCTTGGGGAAGGGGCCGTGCATGTGCCCGGGTGGCTGAGTGAGGCGCGGCAGCGGGAGTTGGTGGAGGCTTGCCGGGAGTGGGCGCGGGGGCCCGTGCCCATGCGGCACACCCGGCTGCCCAACGGAGGTGTGATGTCCGTGCGGACCGTCTGTCTGGGGTGGCACTGGCAGCCGTACCGCTACACCCGTACCGCCGGGGACGTGAACGGCGCGCCGGTCGCGCCTTTTCCCGCGTGGCTCGGGGAGTTGGGGCGGGCGGCGGTCGACGAGGCGTACGGAGCGGGGGCCGGGGCCGGTTACGCGCCCGACACCGCGCTGGTCAACTTCTACGAAGGCGACGCCAGGATGGGCATGCACCAGGACAAGGACGAGAAGTCCCGGGCGCCCGTGGTGTCGCTGAGCATCGGTGACAGCTGCGTCTTCCGGTTCGGCAACACGGAGACGCGGACGCGTCCTTATACGGATGTCGAGTTGGCGTCCGGTGATCTCTTCGTCTTCGGCGGGCCGGCCCGGCTCGCGTTCCACGGCGTGACCAAGGTGTATCCGGGCACAGCCGGCCCGGCGAGCGGGATGCGCGCCGGGCGGCTGAACATCACCCTCCGCGAGACCGGACTCGGCGACTGAGCCTCGTCAGCGGGAGCGGGAGTGGCCGAAGAGGAGGCGGTAAATGATCAGCAGCACCAGGGAGCCACCGATCGCCGCCGCCCAGGTGGCCGCGTCGAAGAAGTCGGTGTCGATCGGGCGGTCCAGCCAGCGGGACGATATCCAGCCACCGATGAAGGCGCCGACGATGCCGATGAGGGTGGTGCCGATCAGGCCGCCCGGGTCCCGGCCGGGCAGCAGGATCTTGGCGACGGCTCCGGCGAGGAGTCCGAGGACGAGCCAGCCGATGATGGTCATGCCGTGAACCTGCCTTTCGTGCTGTGTTCCGCGGAAAGACGCCCGTGGGGCGGGCCGCGGTTGCGGACGTCGATAGCGTGCGGCGTATGACACAGGAGCTGCGTCGCACGCTGGGCGTCTTCGACGCCGTCGTGGTCGGTCTCGGGGCGATGCTCGGGGCGGGTGTCTTCGTCGCGCTGGGGCCTGCCGCAGGGGCGGCCGGAACCGGTCTGTTGTGGGGGCTGGCGGTGGCCGCCGTGGTGGCGTACTGCAACGCGATGTCGTCGGCCCGGCTCGCGGTCGACTACCCGGCTTCGGGCGGGACATACGTGTACGGCCGTGAGCGGCTGGGTCCGTTCTGGGGGTGGCTGGCGGGCTGGGCCTTCGTGGTCGGCAAGACCGCCTCGTGCGCGGCGATGGCGCTGACGGTCGGGGCGTACGTGTGGCCGGGGCAGGCGCACGCGGTGGCCGTCGCGGCGGTGGTGGTCCTGACCGCGGTGAACTACGGGGGCGTGCGGAAGTCGGCGGCACTGACGCGGGTGATCGTGGCGGTGGTGCTGGGGGTCCTCGCCGCCGTCGTGGTCGTGTGCCTCGGCTCGGACGCGGCCGACGCCGGGCGGCTGGGGCTCGGTCTCGGTCTCGGTACGGAGGGCGAGCCGGAGGCGGGGTCGGTCACGGCGTGGGGGGTGCTGGGGGCCGCCGGGCTGCTCTTCTTCGCCTTCGCCGGATACGCCCGCATCACCACGCTCGGAGAGGAGGTGCGTGACCCGGCCCGTACGATCCCGCGCGCCGTCCCGCTGGCCCTTGGCCTCGTGCTGGCCGTCTACGCGTGCGTGGCGGTCGCGGCGCTGTCGGTCCTCGGGGCCGGGGAGTTGGGGCGTTCGGCGGCCCCGCTGGCCGATGCCGTACGGGCCGCCGGGGCGTCCTGGCTGGTGCCCGTGGTGCGTGTCGGGGCCGCCGCGGGGGCGCTCGGGGCGCTGCTGGCCCTGATCCTCGGGATCTCCCGTACGACGCTGGCGATGGCGCGGGACGGGCATCTGCCGCGCGGGCTGGCCGCCGTGCATCCCCGCTTCCAGGTGCCGCACCGGGCCGAGGTGGCGGTGGGCGCGGTCGTGGCCGTGCTGGCGGCGACGGCGGACGTGCGCGGGGCGATCGGCTTCTCGTCCTTCGGGGTGCTGGCGTACTACGCGATCGCCAACGCCTCGGCGTGGACGCTCGGTTCGCGGCCCGTACGGATACGGGCGGCGGTCGGTCTCGCGGGCTGTGTCGTGCTGGCCTTCGCGCTGCCCGCCGCGTCGGTCGTCTCCGGGGCCGCGGTGCTGCTGCTGGGGGCGGCCTGGTACGCCGCCCGGAGCCGTACGAGCCGCTGAGGCGTCACTGCGGCGCCGCTGAGGCCCGCTGGGATCACCAGCCCGCGAACGCCTCGTCCGTACGGACGATGTCGCGGCCGAAGGGCAGCAGCGAGACGGGGATCATCTTGAAGTTGGCGATGCCCAGCGGGATGCCGATGATCGTCACACAGAGAGCGAGCCCGGTGAAGATATGGCCGAGGGCGAGCCACCAGCCGGCCAGGATCACCCACAGGATGTTGGCGACGAACGACGGTGATCCCGCGTCGCGGCGCTCCACCGTCGTGTAGCCGAACGGCCACAGCGCGTACCGGCCGATACGGAACGCGGCCACCCCGAAGGGAATGCCGATGATCGTGATGCACAGAAGCAGTCCGGCGAACATGTAGCCGAGGAACAGCCAGAAACCGCTCAGAACCAGCCAGATGATGTTGAGGATTGTCTTCATGGGCGGCCACCTGCCATCTGCTCTAGTCGGGCGATGCGCTCCGCCATCGGCGGATGCGTGGAGAACATTCTCGATACACCCTGTCCGGGCCGGAAGGGATTGGCGATCATCAGGTGGCTCGCCGTCTCGATCCGTGGCTCCGGGGGCAGCGGCAACTGCTTCGTACCGGCATCCAGCTTGCGCAGGGCGCTCGCGAGGGCCAGCGGATCACCGGTGAGCTGCGCGCCGGCCGCGTCCGCCTCGTACTCCCTGGAACGGCTCACGGCGAGCTGGATCACCGAGGCGGCCAGCGGGCCCAGGAGCATCACCAGGAGCACGCCGACGAGGCCGGGGCCCTCGTCGTCGTCCGAGCGGCCGATGGGGATGAGCCAGGCGAAGTTCACCAGGAACATGACGACCGAGGCGAGGGCGCCGGCGACGGACGAGATGAGGATGTCGCGGTTGTAGACATGGCTGAGCTCATGGCCGAGCACTCCGCGCAGCTCCTGCTCGGTCAGGATCTGGAGGATCCCGTCCGTGCAGCAGACGGCTGCGTTACGGGGATTGCGGCCGGTGGCGAACGCGTTGGGGGCCTGGGTCGGCGAGATGTAGAGCCGTGGCATCGGCCGGCGCGCGTTCGTGGAGAGCTCGCGGACGATGCGGTAGAGCTTCGGCGCCTCGAACTCGCTGACCGGGCGTGCGCGCATGGCGCGCAGGGCGAGCTTGTCGCTGTTCCAGTAGGCGTACGCGTTCGTCCCGAGCGCGATGACGACCGCGACGATCAGACCCGTCCTGCCGAAGATGCTGCCGATGACGATGATGAGTGCGGACAGTCCCCCGAGGAGTGCGGCGGTCCTCAACCCGTTGTGCCGGCGGTGCACGGAGCGCCCTCCAAATCGTGCGGCAGGGGAACCCTTTACGTGATGCTGCTCCACTCTCCAGTGGACCCTTCCTCACTGGTCAACGCCAGGCGAGGGTCACGGGTTCCCTGGCGCGCCCGCGCGGGCGTGTACGCCGTACGGGTGGCGGAGGGTGCGGGTGGGGCGGGTTCCCGGGCGGGAGAGCGCCTCAGAAGAGGCTTTCGGCGGCAAAGCGGAGGACCAGCTGGGGCGCTCCCGACAGGGCGACGCCCGCGAGGGCGGTCAGGCCGATCGCGGCGGTGAGCGGGGCCGGGGCGGGCCGGGCGGCCAGGGTGCCCGCGGTGAGGCCGGCGGGAGCGGGCGTCTCCGGGACGTCCTCGGTGCTCTCCGGGCGGGCGTCCTCGGCGCTCTCGGGGCCCCGGAAGAGGACCGCCGTCCACTGGAGGTAGTAGAAGAGCGCGATGACGACGTTGAAGGCCATCACGACGGCCAGCCAGCCGAGGCCCGCGTCGACGGCCGACGAGAAGACCGTGACCTTCGCGAAGAGGCCGACGACGCCGGGCGGCAGTCCGGCGAGGCAGAGCAGGAAGAAGCCCATGGCGAGCGCGACGAGCGGGCGCTCGGAGGCAAGGCCCCGGTAGTCCGCGAGACGGTTCAGGGGCTTCGTACGGGCGACGAGGGCGGCGACGGCGAAGGCGCCGAGGTTCACGACGGCGTACATCAGGGCGTACGCGACGGTGGAGCCGATCTGGTCCGTGCCCGCGTACGCCGCCGCCGCGACCGGCACCAGCAGATAGCCGGCCTGCGCGACGGACGACCACGCGAGGAGCCGTACCGCGCTCCACGCGCGCGTGGCCGACTGGCGCAGCGCGGCGACGTTTCCGACGGTCATGGTGAGTGCGGCGAGCACCGCGACGGCCGGGCCCCATACGTCGGAGTGGCTCGGGAAGGCGATGACCGTCACCAGGATCAGCCCCGAGAAGCCGACGGCCTTGCTGACGACGGAGAGGTAGGCGGCGATGGGCAGCGGCGCACCGACGTAGGTGTCGGGGACCCAGAAGTGGAAGGGCGCGGCGGCGGCCTTGAAGGCGAAGCCGACGAGGGTCAGGGCGACGCCCGCCGACGCGAGGGTTTCGAGCTTTCCGGGGACGTCGTCGAGTCCGGCGGCGATCTCGGTGAGATGCAGGGAGCCGGTGGCGGCGTACACGAAGCTGACGCCCAGCAGCATGACGGCGGTGGCCGTCACGGAGGAGAGGAAGAACTTCAGCGCCGCCTCGGAGGAGAGGCGGTCGCCGCGCTTGAGGCCGACCAGCGCGAAGGCGGGGAGGGTGGCGACTTCGAGGGCGACGACGAGGGTGGCGAGGTCGCGGGCCGCGGGCAGGAGGGCGGCGCCGGAGGCCGAGGAGAGCAGCAGGAACCAGAATTCGCCCGCCGGGAGCCCCTTGCCGGTGTTCTTGCCCCCGTCGAGTTCGGTGACGGAGAGCAGCGCGGTGAGCAGGGCGCCGCCGAGCACCAGGAGCTGGATGACGAGGGTGAAGTGGTCGGCCGTGTAGCTGCACACCCCGGGCTCCGCCGTCAGGCAGAAGGTGGACCGGTCGCCGGCGCGCAGCGGGATGAGCAGAAGGAGCGCGGCGGCGAGGCCGGCGACGGAGAGGACGCCGAGGAGCGGCTTGCGGCGTGCCGGGACGAAGAGGTCGGCGACGAGGACGGCCAGGGCGACGGCGGCTGTGAGGGCCGGGGGCGCGATGGCGAGCCAGTCGACGGACTGGACGAGATTCGCGGCGCTGTCGGCGGCGCCCTGGGCGGCCACGGTCACGACTTGCCTCCTGCGAGGAGCTTCTGCACGGCCGGGTCGGTAAGGCCGAGGAGGACGGCGGGCCAGAGTCCGGCGAGGACGGTCAGGGCGACGAGCGGGGTCCAGGCGGCGAGTTCGTAGCCGTGGACGTCGGCGAGTTCGGGCGTGGGGCCGGAGTCCTCGCCGGGCTGCCGGACGACGCCCATGCAGACGCGGCGGACCACGATCAGCAGGTACGCGGCGGTGAGCAGCGTGCCGAAGCAGGCGATCGCGGTGAAGGTGACGAAGGCGGGGCGGCTGAGGCCGTCCGCGGGGTCGAAGGCGCCGAACATCGCGAGCATCTCGCCCCAGAATCCGGCGAGGCCGGGCAGGCCGAGCGAGGCGACGGCGGCGAAGGCGAGCAGACCGCCGAGGCGCGGGGCGCGGCCGTACAGCGCCGCGCCTGTGACGCCGGCGAGGGTGTCGAGGTCCGCGGTGCCGTAGCGGTCCTTGAGCGCTCCGACCAGAAAGAAGAGCAGGCCGGTGATCAGGCCGTGGGCGACGTTGGCGAAGAGCGCGCCGTTGACTCCGGTGGGGGTCATGGACGCGATGCCGAGGAGTACGAAGCCCATGTGACCGACGGAGGAGTACGCGATCAGGCGCTTGAGGTCGCCGCCGGCCCCCTGCCGGGCGAGGGCGAGGCAGGCCAGGGACCCGTAGATGATGCCGGCGACGGCGAAGGCGGCGAGATACGGCGCGAAAGTCCGCATCCCGTCGGGCGCGACGGGCAGGATGATACGGACGAACCCGTACGTACCCATCTTGAGCATGACCCCGGCGAGAAGGACGGAGCCGACGGTCGGGGCGGCGGTGTGGGCGTCCGGGAGCCAGCTGTGCAGCGGCCACATCGGGGTCTTGACCGCGAGCCCGATCCCGATCGCCAGAACGGCCGTGACCTGCACGGATGTACTCAGCCCACGGCCGTTGTCAGTGGCGAGTGCCACCATGTCGAATGTGCCCGCGTGCAGCCCGACGAGCAGCAGGCCGAGCAGCATGACCACGGATCCGAGCAGCGTGTAGAGGATGAACTTCCAGGCGGCGGCCTGCCGTTCCTCGCCGCCCCAGCGGGCGATGAGGAAGTACATCGGGATGAGCACCATCTCGAAGGCCAGGAAGAAGAGCAGCAGGTCGAGTACGGCGAAGGTCGCGAGGGTGCCGGATTCGAGGACGAGGAGCAGGGCGACGAATGCCTTCGGAGAGGGGCCCGCCGGGGGCTTGAAGTAGCTGTAGAGCGCGCAGAGGAAGGTCAGCAGCGCGGTCAGGACCAGAAGGGGGAGAGAGATGCCGTCGACACCGAGGTGGATCCGCACGTCGAGTGCGGCGATCCAGCTGATGTCCGTCGTGGCCTGCGTCCTCGACGGCTGGTCGTGGTCGAAGCCGAGCGCGAGGACGATCGCGGCGATGAGGACCGCGCCGGTCACGCTCACGCCGTGGCGCAGTACCGCCTGGTCGGGGCTCTTGCCCCGGAGTCCGGGCGGGGCGGGCAGCAGCGCCGCCGCCGCGCCCGCGAGGGGGGCGACGACGATGAACGCGAGAAGGACCCGCATCACGGACGTGCTGATATCGATCACGGCTCACGCTCCGGCTGCGACGAGTACGGCGGCGATGGCCAGGACGACCGTTCCGGCGAGCAGGGCGCCCAGGTAGGTCTGGACGTTGCCGGTCTGCCCGCCGCGTACGGCGATGCCGAGCCAGCGGGTGCCGGTGCCCGCTCCGCGTACGTAGGTGTCGACGACCTCGCGGTCGAGGAAGCGGACCAGCGTGGCCGCGGCCTGGACCGGGCGCTGGAAGAGGACGCGGTAGACGGCGTCCAGGTGGAAGCCGGCCGCGGCGTGGTCGTGGAGCCTGCCCAGCAGGAGCCGGCCGGGGTCGGCCGGGTCGGGGGCCGAGGCGATGTCGCCGTAGGCGGGGGTGTGGCTGGCGATGGCCTCGGCCTCGGAGAGCGCGGGCTCGGCGTCCGGGTGCGCGGCGACGGCGCCCATCGGAGTGCGGGCGGCGAGTGCCGTGGTGTGGCTCCAGGCGCCGTAGGTGACCAGTCCGCCGACGAGGGCGACTCCTGTGCCGAGTACGGAGGTGGTGACCGTGGGGGTGAGGCTGTCGGCGTCCAGCCAGGGGGCGATGACGCCGACCGTCAGGCCGAACGCGAGGGAGGGGACGGCGAGCACCCACAGGACGGTGTTCATCGCGAGGGGCTGTCTGCCGTGGTCGGCCGCTTCGGGGCCCCGGCCCCGGAAGGCGAGGAGCCACAGGCGCGTGGCGTAGGCGGCGGTGAGGAGGGCGGTGAGGAGACCGGCGACCAGCACGGTCCAGCCGGCGAGGCTGGGGGCGATCTCGGACTCGCCGAGGGCGGTGTGTTCGGCGGCGACGAGGACGGCTTCCTTGGAGAAGAAGCCGGCGAAGGGCGGGATGGCGGCGAGCGCGAGCAGGGCGACCGTCATCGTCCAGTAGGCGTCGGGGACGCGTTTGGCGAGGCCGCCCATCCGGGACATGGCGGCGAGGGAGTTGGTGCCCGCAGCGTGGATGATCACGCCGGCGCCGAGGAAGAGAAGCGCCTTGAAGGCGCCGTGCGAGATGAGGTGGAAGACGGCCGCGCCGCGGTCGCCCACGGCCAGCGCGCCGGTCATGTAGCCGAGTTGGCCGATGGTCGAGTAGGCGAGGACGCGTTTGATGTCGTCCTGCGCGAGGGCGGCGAGCGCCGAGCCGACCATGGTGATCGCCGCCAGTACGGCGAGTACGCCGAGGGCGGCGGCCGAGGCGGCGAAGACGGGGAGGAGACGGGCCACGAAGTAGACACCGGCGGCGACCATCGTCGCCGCGTGGATCAGCGCGGAGACGGGGGTGGGGCCGGCCATCGCGTCGGGCAGCCAGGTGTGCAGCGGGAATTGGGCCGATTTACCCGCGACACCGGCGATCAGCAGGAGCGCGATCAGGGTGGGGTGGTCGAGTCCGTCGTTCGCGACGGCCTGGAGGACACCGGTGATGCGGAACGTGCCGGTGTCGACGGCGAGCGCGAACAGACCGAGCAGGAAGGGGACATCACCGAGTTTGGTGACCAGGAACGCCTTCAGGGAGGCGGCGCGCGCCTCGGGCGTCTCCCAGTAGTGGCCGACGAGGAAGTACGAGCAGATGCCCATGATCTCCCAGCCGACCAGCAGCACCATCAGGTCGCCGGAGTAGACGACGAGCAGCATCGCGGAGGTGAAGAGGGAGACCAGGGCGGCGTACGAGGGGTAGCGCGGGTCGTCGCGGAGATAGCTCGTCGAGTAGATCTGCACGCATGTCGCGACCACGCCGACGAGGATCGCGACGAGGGCGGCGAAGCCGTCGATGTGCAGGGCGAGGTCGATCGGGACCGAGCCGGTGGGGGTGAGCTGGGTCGCGGCGTCGATCGGTGCGCGGGTGCCGCCGTGCCCGTTGCTCTGGCGTACGGCGACGATCGCGGCGAGTACGGCGGCGGCGAGCGGCGGCAGCACGGCCAGTGGCCGGACGAAGCCGGGGGCCGTACGGCCGATGAGCAGTCCGGCGACCGCCCCGAGGAACGGCAGGAGGGGGACGAGGACGGCGAGGGTGGTCGTGGTCACGCGGTGGCCTCAGCCTTCTTCGCACGGGCGTCGGCTTCGGCCCGCGCGGACTCGGCGGCCGCGTCTTCAGCCGCCGCGTCTTCGGCGGACCTGGCCGCGGCCTCGTCGCTCGCGTCGCTCTCGACGCTGTCGCGGAGGCGGTCGACGTCCGCGGTGCCCCGGGCGCGGTAGACCATCAGGACGATCGCCAGGCCGATGCCGATCTCGGCGGCGGCGACGGCGATCACGAACAGGGTGAGCGCCTGGCCGGCGTGCAGGGTGTCGCGCAGCCAGACGTCGAAGGCGACGAGGTTGAGATTGACGGCGTTGAGCATCAGCTCGACGGACATGAGGACGAGGATCGCGTTGCGGCGGGCGAGCACCCCGTACAGACCGGTGCAGAACAGCAGCGCCGCGAGCACGGCGGGATAGGCGAGATGCATCAGCGCTGCTCCTTGCCGCGAGCGGCCTCGCTCTTGCGGGACAGGACGATCGCGCCGATGAGCGCGGCGAGCAGGAGGACGGAGAGTGCTTCGAAGGGCAGGACCCAGTGCCGGAAGAGGAATTGTCCGGAGACCTCGGTGGATCCCTGGGCGGGGCCTTCGAGTTCGATCCAGGTCGTACGGAACGCGTCGACGACCACCCACACCAGCGCGACGGCAGCGGTGATCGCCACCGCGAGCGCGACCCACCGGTTCTCCGAGTCCGCGTCCGGGGAGCGGCCGATGGGCGCCTTCGTCAGCATCAGCCCGAACAGAAGGAGGACGACGACGGAGCCGACATAGATCAGGACCTGGACCCAGGCGATGAACTCGGCGGTCAGCAGCAGGTATTCGACGGCCAGGCCGCCGAGCGCGACGACGAGCCAGAGGGCGGCGTGCACCAGCTGTTTGGTCGTGACGGTGATGACGGCCGCGCCGAGGGTGACGACGCCGACGAGGACGAAGGCGATCTCGACGCCGGTCGGGGAGAGGAAGCCGGGGTCGGCCGCGAGGTGGGTCACGCGCCGTCCTCCTGCTCCCGGGGTGCCGACGTGCTCTCCGCCCGTGCCGCGGCTTCCGCCGCCGCCAGCTTGTCGGCCGTCTTGCGGGCGGCGGCGATCTCCTTCGGCTCCTCGGCGCGCGGGTCGAGGGCGGGCGGGGCCGGCACGGTCCACATCCACTCGCGGAGTCTGTCGCGCTCGTGGGTGAGTTCCAGGATGTCCGTCTCCGCGTACTCGAACTCCGGTGACCAGAACAGCGCGTCGAAAGGGCAGACCTCGATACAGATACCGCAGTACATGCAGAGCGAGAAGTCGATGGCGAACCGGTCGAGGACGTTGCGGCTGCGCTCGCGTCCGCCGGGGGCGGCGGCGGGCAGCGTCTCCTTGTGGGAGTCGATGTAGATGCACCAGTCGGGGCACTCACGGGCGCAGAGCATGCAGACCGTGCAGTTCTCCTCGAACAGGCCGATCACGCCCCGGCTGCGGGGCGGGAGTTCGGGCTGGGTGTCCGGGTACTGCGCGGTGACGGACTTCCTCGTCATCGTACGAAGGGTGACGGCCAGCCCCTTGGCCAGGCCGCTACCGGGGATCGGAGCCACTTACTGGATCACCACCTTGACGATGCCGGTGAGGGCGATCTGGGCGAGTGCGAGCGGGATGAGCACGGTCCACGCGAGCTTCTGGAGCTGGTCCTCGCGCAGCCGCGGATAGCTGACGCGCAGCCAGATGACGACGAAGGCGAGGAGGAACGTCTTGATGAGGGTCCAGAGCCAGCCGAGGTCGTCCCCGCCGAACGGGCTGTGCCAGCCGCCGAGGAAAAGGACGGTGGTCAGTCCGCACAGGACGACGATGCCCGCGTACTCGGCGAGCAGGAACAGCGCGAAGCGCAGACCGGTGTACTCGGTGTAGGCGCCGAAGATGATCTCGGAGTCGGCCACCGGCATGTCGAAGGGAGGGCGCTGGAGTTCGGCGAGGCCGGCGACGAAGAAGACGAGCGCGCCGACGATCTGCCAGGGCACCCACCACCACTCGAAGGCGTCGAGGATGCCAGGCAGCGAGACGGTGCCGGCGGCCATCGCGACGGAGGCGGCGGTGAGCAGCATGGGCAGTTCGTACGCGAGCAGTTGGGCGGCGGTGCGCAGACCGCCGAGCAGGGAGAACTTGTTGGCCGACGCCCAGCCCGCCATGAGCGAGCCGAGCACGCCGACGCCCATCACGGCGAGCACGAAGAAGATGCCCGCGTCGACGACCTCGCCGACGGCGCCCTCCTGGGGGCCGATCGGGATCACGACCAGGACGAGGAGATAGGGCAGCAGGGCGACGGCCGGGGCGAGCTGGAAGATCCGGCGGTCGGCGGCGGCCGGGACGATGTCTTCCTTCTGCGCGAACTTCACGCCGTCGGCGACGAGTTGGGCCCAGCCGTGGAAGCCGCCGACGTACATGGGGCCGAGGCGGCCCTGCATGTGGGCCATGACCTTGTGCTCGGTCTGTCCGACGATCAGGGGCAGGAGGAGGAAGGCGGCGAAGACGATGACCAGCCGAATGGCGACGTCGAGCACGTCGTTCACGCGTCTCCTCCGGGTCGCGGTTCCGCCTCCGGCGCGGGGTCGGGCTTGAGCCCAGGCTCGGCCTCGGCCTCAGGCCGCGCCTCCGGCGCGGGGTCGGGCTCGGGCGCAGGCGCCGCTTGGCCGGACTCCTGGGCCTCGGACCCCGGTGCCACCTCCGGCCCGGACGCAGGCTCGGGTTCGGACTCGGGCGCGGGGTCGGCCTCGGCCTCAGGCCGCGCCTCCGGCGCGGAACCGGTCTTCGGCGCAGGCCCCGCCTGGCCGGACTCCGGGGCCTCGGCCCCGGGTGCCACCTCTGGCACCGGCTTAGAGGTGGGCTCCTCGCCCGGCGCGCGCTCCGGCCCGGCGTCCGGCCCACGCTTGGGCGTGGGCCGCGCCTCCGGCGCGGTGTCCGGCCCGGGCCCGGGCGCAGGCTCGGCCCCGGGTGCAGGCTCCGGCTGCGGCTTGGGCGTCTGCTGCTGTGCGGGCCCCGGTGTCTGCTCGACGGACTCAGGGGCCGCCTTGCGCCACGGGGCGTCCGTCGTCGCGGGCGAGGATTGCTGGCTCGTCGAGCCCTCCGTGACGCTGCGGGTGCGGCGGGGCGGGCGGTCACCCGTCGCGCGGGGTGCGCGGGCCGGGCGGGCGGGGGCCGGTGGGAGCTGGCCCTTGAGCGGGCCCCAGTCGTTCGGGTCCGGTACGCCCGGCGGGAGCATCTGGCGGCGCTTGGGGCCCGTGTGGCCCGGCGCGGACTCCCCCGGCTCCTTCGCGCCCGGCCAGGCCTTCGCGACCCGGGCCGCCAGGACGAAGTCCTTGCGCAGCGGGTGCCCTTCGAAGGTCTCGGGCAGCAACAGGTGCACCAGGTTGGGGTGGTCGGTGAAGGTGATGCCGAACATCTCGTACGTCTCGCGCTCGTGCCAGCCCGCGCCCGCGTAGACCCCGAGGGCGGTGGGCAGTACGGCGGCCTCGTGCGGAACGGTCGTACGGACCAACAGGCGCCGTACGGCCCCGCGTTCGACCGACGCGACGTGCGCGCTCACGCGGAAGCCGGTGCCCGGTTCGTCGACGGCGCTCAGCCAGTCGAAGTAGGTGCAGCCCAGGCCGTCACGGGCGGTTTCGAGCGCGGTCAGCCAGGAGGCGGCGGGGACGTCGACCGTCAGCAGGTCGTACGCGCGCTCCGCCGTGGCGTCCGCGCCGAAGATCTCGGTGACGGTGTCGGGCAGGCCCTCGTACGCGTCCGAAGTCATCAGGTGCTCTCCCCCGCCGTGGCCCCCGGCGTCGGCGGGGCCGCGACCAGCCCGCTGGTAAGCGCGGCGGTGCTCGGCCGGCGGCCCCCGGAGCCGTAACGCTCCCCCAGCGACTCGCGTGAGATCTTCTCCTGGAGCTTGAGGATCCCCTGGAGCAGCGCTTCGGGGCGCGGCGGGCAGCCCGGTACGTAGACGTCGACCGGGATGATCTGGTCGACGCCCTTCGTGACGGAGTACGAGTCCCAGTACGGGCCACCGCAGTTGGAGCAGGCGCCGAAGGAGATCACGTACTTGGGCTCGGGCATCTGCTCGAACAGCCGCTTCACCGCCGGTGCCATCTTGTCCGTCACCGTGCCGGACACGACCATCAGGTCCGCCTGACGCGGGCCCGGTGCCAGGGGAATGACGCCGAGCCGGATGAAGTCGTGCCGGGCCATCGATGCGGCGATGAACTCGATGGCGCAGCAGGCGAGTCCGAAGTTGAAGACCCAGAGGCTGTAGCGGCGGCCCCAGTTGAGGACCACCTTCATCGGCTGGGGCGCCAGGCGCGAGAGCACACCCAGACGTTGGGGATCGGGCAGTTCGACCGGTGCGGCGGCGGGGGTCACGTCCATTCCAGGACGCCCTTCTTCCATGCGTAGAGAAGTCCTACGGCCAGGAAGCCGAGGAAGATGAACATCTCGACGAGCGTCGTCGCGCCGTACCCCGGGGCCGCGAAGACCGTCGCCCACGGGAACAGGAAGATCGAGTCGACGGCGAAGATGACGTAGAGGAAGGCGTAGACGTAGTAGCGGACCTGGGTGTGTGCCCAGCCCTCGCCCACCGGGTCGACGCCGCATTCGTACGTGAGCAGCTTCTCCGGCGTCGGTACCACCGGCCGCAGCAGCCTGCCCGCCCCGAACGCGACGGCGACGAAGAGCACGCCGACGACCGCGAGCAGGCCGACCACCGAGTAGCTCTGGAAGTAGTCCGCCGCGAGAACGGTCGGTCCCGGCACATGCGTCACCCGCGTCACCCGCCCCTCGCTCCGCCGATCGGTGTGTTCCCGGACCCTCGTGCCGACCTGGTGCCGACCCCGGTGCCGGCCTTGATGCCGCCCCTGGTCGCCGCCCCGGTCGCTGATCCGTACGCACGGGAGTCTAGGCCCTGCTAAAGGGACCGTAAGCAGTCGGTCGCGCATCAGTCACGGCAGGGTCATGGATGGCTCCCACACGTGTCCGCTCACGTGTCCGCTCAGGTGCTGGTCGGGCGGGTTCCAAGGGGGTGGTGGGGTTATCCCCACCCGCGCTCCCCCAGCCACCCCATGGCGTGCGCCCCCGTGGCCGTGCAGGCTAGAGCCTTATGACCGCCCGTAACAGCCTCTTCGACGACGAACGGCTCCCGCCGCCGCGTTTCGCCTTCGACCGGCAGACCTGGAAGGAGATCGCGCATCTCCTCGCCAATCTGCCGCTGTCGATCGCCGGCTTCGTCTACGTCGTGTTCGTCGTACCCACCGGCGTCTTCCTGTCCGTCACCGTGATCGGTCTGCCCTGGCTCGCCGGCGGTCTGGCCGGGGCGCGGCTGCTGGGGAAGGCCGAACGTGCGCGGGCGCGCGCCCTGCTGGGGGTCCGGATCGACGAGCCGAGCCCGCTGCGCGGCCGTGGCCGCCGTAAGAAGCGGGCCCGCGGCAGCGAGGGGTTCTTCGACTGGCTGTGGACGGGGCTGAAGGACCCGGTGGCCTGGCGGACCGCGTTGTACGAGTTCATCCGGCTGCCGTGGGGGATCCTGACCTTCACGATCACCACGGTCAGCCTGTTCGTCCTCTGGCCGGTGCTGCCGTTCATCGCGCGCGGTCTCACCAACGTCGACCGCGCCCTGGTCCGCGGGCTGCTCTCGCCCTCCGACGAGCTGGAGAGCCGGATCGCGGAGCTGGAGTCGGACCGGGGCGTCGTCGTGGACACGGCAGCCGCCGATCTGCGCCGTATCGAGCGCGATCTGCACGACGGCGCGCAGGCCCGGCTGGTGGCCCTGGCCATGGGGCTCGGTCTCGCGAAGGAGAAGCTCCTGGACGACCCGGAGACGGCGGCGAGCATGGTGGACGAAGCGCACGGCGAGGTGAAGCTGGCCCTCCAGGAGCTGCGCGACCTCGCGCGCGGCATCCATCCGGCCGTACTCACGGACAGGGGCCTGGACGCCGCGCTCTCGGCCATCGCCTCCCGCTGCACGGTCCCGGTCAAGGTCGAGGTCGAGCTGGCGGAGCGGCCTGCAGCGGCGATCGAGGGCATCGCCTACTTCACGGTCTCCGAGCTCCTGCAGAACGTCAGCAAGCACAGCGGGGCGAGCGCGGCCGGTGTCGAGGTGTGGCGGGCGAAGGACAGGCTGCTCATCCAGATCCAGGACGACGGGCGCGGGGGCGCCCGGCTGGACGGCGGGACGGGTATGGCGGGGCTGGCCGAGCGGCTGGGCGCGGTCGACGGTCTCTTCGTACTGGACTCGCCGGTCGGAGGCCCGACGGTCGTCACAGCCGAACTCCCCTGGCGCGAGCGCGAGCCGGCCCGCGACGAGCCGACCCGCGACGAACCGGCCCACGAGTGAGCGTCAGGGCCCTGAAACCGCACCACCGAAGGTGGGGAAAACCCCAGGGCGAAGACGGTAACCGCCCTCATGGTGCGGGCCCGGCCGGCGGACGAGCATAGAGGTACGACAAGGGGCACGACCGCACGGCCGCACGACCGCCCCGCTCGCAGACACGACCGCCCCGCTCGCAGAACGGACGACACGATGGCCACGGATTACGGCACGCGGACACCGCCACGGAGCCACACCCTTCATCCGGCACTGCGCGCTCCGTTCTCGGGCCGGGCGTGGAAGGAGTTCGCCTACCTCCTTCTCAACCTCCCGATGGGCATCCTCTTCTTCGTCTACGCGGTGACGACGGTCTCGCTCAGCGCGGGACTCCTCGTGACCTTCGTCGGCATTCCGCTGCTGGCCGCCGCGCTCGTCGGCTGCCGGGCCCTGGGAGCGGTCGAGCGGATGAGGGCGCGGGCCCTGCTCGATCTGGACATCGCGAGCCCGCTGCCCGTCCGGGGGAAGAAGTCAGGTCTGATGTCCTGGGTCGGCGCGGTCCTCAAGAGCGGCGTCTCCTGGCGGCATCTGCTCTACGGCTTCCTGCACTTCCCGTGGGCGCTGTTCTCCTTCGTCGTCTCCGTGACCTTCATGGTCACCGGCTGGAGCCTCTTCCTCTATCCGCTGTGGCAGTGGGTCTTCCCCGAGTACACGGACCAGGACGGCATCGCGCTCTTCAGCGACGGCACCAACGACTTCTTCCTGGACACCCCCTTCGAGACGGCCGCGACGTGCGTCGTCGGTCTGGTCGTCGTCCTCGCGTCGCCGTGGGTGGTCCGTGGACTGGCCTGTGTGGACCGGCTGTTGGTCACCGGTCTGCTCGGCCCGTCCCGGCTGGCCGAGCGCGTCTCGGAGCTGGAGTCGGACCGCGGTGTCGTGGTCGACACCGCCGCGGCGGACCTGCGCCGTATCGAGCGTGACCTGCACGACGGCGCCCAGGCCCGGCTGGTGGCCCTCGCCATGGACCTGGGGCTGGCGAAGGAGAAGCTGCTGCACGACCCGGAGGCGGCGGCGCGGATGGTGGACGAGGCGCACGGCGAGGTGAAGGTCGCCCTCCAGGAACTGCGCGACCTCGCGCGCGGCATCCACCCGGCGGTCCTCACCGACCGGGGCCTGAACGCCGCGCTCTCCTCCGTCGCCTCCCGCTGCACCGTGCCGGTCCAGGTCGAGGTCGACCTCGACCAGCGCCCGGCGGCGGCCATCGAGGGCATCGCCTACTTCACCGTCTCCGAGCTCCTGCAGAACGTCAGCAAGCACTCCCGGGCCGGGCGCGCGTCGGTGGACGTGTGGCGGATGCAGGACCGGCTGATGCTCCAGGTCTCGGACGACGGCCGGGGCGGCGCGAACACCTCGTCGGGCAGCGGCCTGGCCGGTCTCGCGGAGCGGCTCGACGCGGTGGACGGGATCCTCGTCGTGGACTCGCCGGTCGGCGGGCCGACGACGGTGACGGCGGAGCTGCCCTGGCGCAAGTGACACCGGCGCCGCCGGAGCACCGGCGGGACACAGACGCGGCCACGGCGCACCGGACATCGTCCGGTGCGCCGGAGTCGCGTGTCCGGCCCCGCCCGGCCGCGCCGGAGTCACGTCTCTCGCTTCGATCAGTTCCCGGTCGGTGGACGCACTCGGATACGAATACTGGGATGCTGGAACCGCAGGGCGGACGCGGAGCGCGTACGCACATCGACATGGGGGCGGCAGGGTTGTGGAGGACAGGGTACGAGTGGTCATCGCCGAGGATTCGGTGCTCCTGCGGGAGGGCCTGACCCGGCTGCTGACCGATCTCGGGCATGACGTCGTCGCCGGTGTCGGGGACGGTGAGGCGCTGATCAAGACCGTCGGCGACCTGGCCCGTGAAGGAGCGGCGCCGGACGTGGTGGTGGCCGACGTACGGATGCCGCCGACCCACACCGACGAAGGGGTCCGGGCCGCGGTCCAGCTGCGCAAGGACCATCCGGGCATCGGCGTGCTGGTGCTGTCCCAGTACGTGGAGGAGCAGTACGCGACGGAACTGCTCGCGGGCAGCAGCCGGGGGGTCGGCTATCTGCTCAAGGACCGGGTGGCCGAGGTCCGGGAGTTCGTGGACGCGGTCGTACGGGTGGCCAGGGGCGGCACGGCACTGGACCCCGAGGTGGTGGCGCAGCTTCTCGGCCGCAGCCGTAAGCAGGACGTGCTGGTCGGTCTGACACCCCGGGAGCGCGAGGTCCTGGGCCTGATGGCGGAGGGGCGGACCAACTCGGCGATCGCCAGGCAGCTGGTCGTGAGCGACGGCGCGGTGGAGAAGCACGTCAGCAACATCTTCCAGAAGCTGGGCCTGTCGCCGAGTGACGGAGATCACCGCCGGGTGCTGGCGGTGCTGACCTATCTCAACTCGTGACGGCGGCGTGCCCACCGGTCGCCGCGGCCAGGTGAGGGGCAAGTAGGGGCAGGCAGTGGGTCCTAGTCCAAAAGACTGAGTTCAAATCGGTACAGACAGGGATGAACACAGAGCACCCGGGGGCGGATAAAACATGGCAAATTGCCACTACGAAGCGTCTCGAAACGACGTCCACCATACGAGCGGTCCAGGGAAGGCGACCCTTACCGACGTAGGGTGGCCCCTGGGTGTGCCGGTCGTACCGGTCGGCCCAAGCAGCCGCCTCGAGGGAGGTCCAGTTCAGTGACCAGCCAGGTCAGTAGCCCAGCCGAGCAGGCCGACGGGGCTGACGACACGAGTGAGTCCGTCGTCGGCGATCAGCGCGCGCCCGAAGACGCGTCCGGCGTGCCCGGTGTGCCCAGTGCGTCAGGCTCGAAGGAAGTCCGCCGTCTGGACCGGGTGATCATCCGTTTCGCGGGTGACTCCGGTGACGGCATGCAGCTGACGGGTGACCGGTTCACCTCCGAGACGGCGTCGTTCGGGAACGACCTGTCCACGCTGCCGAACTTCCCCGCCGAGATCCGCGCGCCCGCAGGCACCCTGCCGGGTGTGTCCTCGTTCCAGCTGCACTTCGCCGACCACGACATCCTCACCCCGGGCGACGCGCCGAACGTGCTGGTCGCGATGAACCCGGCCGCGCTCAAGGCGAACATCGGCGACGTGCCGCGGGGCGCCGACATCATCGTCAACACCGACGAGTTCACCAAGCGCCCCATGGCGAAGGTCGGTTACACCACCTCGCCCCTGGAGGACGGCTCGCTGGAGGCGTACCAGCTCCACCCGGTGCCGCTGACGACGCTGACGATCGAGGCGCTGAAGGAGTTCGGGCTCTCCCGCAAGGAGGCCGAGCGTTCGAAGAACATGTTCGCGCTGGGTCTGCTCTCGTGGATGTACCACCGCCCGACCGAGAGCACGGAGCAGTTCCTGCGGACGAAGTTCGCGAAGAAGCCGCACATCGCCGAGGCGAACGTCGCGGCGTTCCGGGCGGGCTGGAACTTCGGCGAGACCACCGAGGACTTCGCCGTCTCCTACGAGGTCGCCCCCGCCACCAAGGCGTTCCCGACCGGCACCTACCGCAACATCTCCGGGAACCTGGCGCTGTCGTACGGGCTGATCGCCGCCTCCCACCAGGCCGATCTGCCGCTCTACCTCGGGTCGTACCCGATCACGCCGGCGTCCGACATCCTCCACGAGCTGTCGCGCCACAAGAACTTCGGCGTCCGCACCTTCCAGGCGGAGGACGAGATCGCCGCCATCGGCGCGGCGCTCGGCGCGTCCTTCGGCGGTTCCCTCGCCGTGACGACGACCTCCGGGCCCGGTGTGGCCCTGAAGTCGGAGACGATCGGTCTGGCGGTCTCGCTGGAGCTGCCCCTGCTGGTGGTGGCGATCCAGCGCGGTGGTCCTTCGACCGGTCTGCCGACCAAGACCGAGCAGGCCGACCTGCTCCAGGCGATGTACGGCCGCAACGGCGAGGCGCCGGTGCCGATCGTCGCCCCGCAGACCCCCGCGGACTGCTTCGACGCGGCCATCGAGGCCGCCCGGATCGCGGTCACGTACCGCACGCCGGTCTTCCTGCTCTCCGACGGCTACCTCGCCAACGGCTCCGAGCCCTGGCGGATCCCCGAGCCGGACGAACTGCCGGACCTGGGTGTGCGGTTCACCACGGCGCCCAACCACCAGCTGCCCGACGGCACGGACGTGTTCTGGCCGTACAAGCGCGACCCGCAGACCCTGGCCCGGCCGTGGGCCGTGCCCGGCACACCCGGTCTCGAACACCGCATCGGCGGCATCGAGAAGCAGGACGGCACGGGCAACATCTCCTACGACCCCGCCAACCACGACTTCATGGTCCGCACCCGCCAGGCCAAAATCGACGGCATCGAGGTGCCGGACCTCGTCGTGGACGACCCGGACGGCGCGCGCACGCTGGTGCTCGGCTGGGGCTCCACGTACGGCCCCATCACCGCCGCCGTCCGCCGGCTGCGCACGGGCGGCAACGCGATCGCGCAGGCGCATCTGCGCCACATCAACCCGTTCCCGCGGAATCTGGGCGAGGTGCTGAAGCGTTACGACAAGGTCGTGGTGCCGGAGATGAACCTGGGTCAGCTCGCCACGCTCCTGCGGGCGAAGTACCTCATCGACGCGCACTCCTACAACCAGGTCAACGGCATGCCGTTCAAGGCCGAACAGCTCGCCACGGCTCTCAAGGAGGCCATCGATGCCTGAGGTCAACGAGCTGCTTTCCCTCGTCCCCAAGGCCGAGGCCAAGCAGTCCATGAAGGACTTCAAGTCCGACCAGGAGGTCCGCTGGTGCCCCGGCTGCGGTGACTACGCCGTGCTGGCCGCCGTCCAGGGCTTCATGCCGGACCTCGGGCTGGCCAAGGAGAACATCGTGTTCGTGTCGGGGATCGGCTGCTCCAGCCGCTTCCCGTACTACATGAACACCTACGGCATGCACTCCATCCACGGGCGCGCTCCGGCCATCGCCACCGGGCTCGCGACCTCGCGCCGCGATCTGTCCGTCTGGGTCGTCACGGGTGACGGCGACGCGCTGTCCATCGGCGGCAACCACCTCATCCACGCGCTCCGGCGCAACGTCAACCTGAAGATCCTGCTGTTCAACAACCGGATCTACGGGCTGACGAAGGGGCAATACTCGCCCACCTCCGAGGTCGGCAAGATCACCAAGTCGACGCCGATGGGTTCGCTGGACTCGCCCTTCAACCCGGTGTCGCTGGCGATCGGCGCCGAGGCGTCCTTCGTGGCCCGGACGGTCGACTCCGACCGCAAGCACCTCACGAGCGTGCTGCGCCAGGCGGCCGACCACCCGGGCACGGCGCTGGTGGAGATCTACCAGAACTGCAACATCTTCAACGACGGTGCCTTCGAGGCGCTGAAGGACAAGGAGCGGGCCCAGGAGGCGGTCATCCGCCTGGAGCACGGCGAGCCGATCCGGTTCGGGGCCGACAACTCCAAGGGTGTCGTACGGGACCCGGCGACCGGCGATCTCGTCGTCGTACCGGTGACGGCGGACAACGAGCACCAGATCCTGGTGCACGACGCGCACGCCACCAGCCCGACCACGGCGTTCGCGCTCTCGCGCCTCGCCGACCCTGACACGCTGCACCACACGCCGATCGGTGTGCTGCGCAGCGTGAAGCGGCCGGTCTACGACACGCTGATGAGCGATCAGCTCGACGCGGCGGTCGAGCAGAACGGCAAGGGCGATCTGTCGCAGCTGCTCGCCGGCAACGACACCTGGACGGTGGTCGGCTGACCGGCCGACCACGTCGTCACGTCCCGGGGCCCGGATCTCGTCCTCCACGAGACCCGGGCCTCGTCGTGTCGTCCCGTGGCGGGCCGGGCTGTCATGACCGTATTCCGATACGGACATGACAGTCCGGTCCGCCCGGCGCTACCGTCGTCGAACTGATGTGTGCGGTTCGGGAGGGCCAGTGAAGTCGGACGGAGAGCAGCGCGCGGGATTGCTGTACGGGATCGGCGCCTACGGCATGTGGGGCCTGGTCCCCCTCTTCTGGCCGCTGCTCAAGCCCTCCGGCGCGGTCGAGATCCTGGCCCACCGGATGGTCTGGTCGCTGGCCTTCGTCGCGATCGCGCTGCTCGTGGTGCGCCGCTGGGCGTGGGTACGGGAGTTGCTGGGCGAGCCCCGAAAGCTGGGCCTGCTGGTGGTGGCCGCGGCCGTGATCAGCGTCAACTGGGGCCTCTACATCTGGTCGGTCAACACCGGCCATGTCGTGGAGGCGTCCCTCGGGTACTTCATCAACCCGCTCGTCACCATCGCCATGGGGGTCCTGCTCCTCAAGGAACGACTGCGGCCCGCCCAGTGGGCGGCGGTCGGCGTCGGTCTGCTCGCCGTGCTGGTGCTGGCGATCGGGTACGGGCAGCCGCCCTGGATCTCGCTGACGCTGGCGTTCTCGTTCGCGACGTACGGCCTGGTGAAGAAGAAGGTCAACATCGGCGGTCTGGAGTCGCTGGCCGCCGAGACCGTGATCCTGTTCGTGCCCGCACTCGGCTATCTGGTCTGGCTGGGGGTCTCAGGCGACGCGACGTTCGGACCGGAGGGGGCGGGGCACGCCGCGCTGCTTGCGGCCACGGGTGTGGTGACGGCCGTGCCGCTGGTCTGCTTCGGGGCGGCGGCGATACGGGTGCCGCTGTCGACGCTGGGGCTGCTCCAGTATCTGGCGCCGGTGTTCCAGTTCCTGCTGGGGATCCTGTACTTCCACGAGGCGATGCCGGCCGAGCGGTGGGCGGGCTTCGCGCTGGTGTGGGCGGCGCTGACGATCCTGACGTGGGACGCGCTGCGGACGTCGCGGCGTACGAGGGCGAAGGCGGAGGCGCTGCGGCGGGCGGAGAACACGGCCGCGCCCCTTGCTCCGTCGCCCGCGCCAACGCCAACGCCAGCGCCTACGGAGTCGTCGTCGCGGCCGTAGTACGGCGGGCGCGATGGGCCCGGACCTTGTGGAGATTCCCGCACCGCTCCATCGCGCACCAGCGGCGACGGCCCGGCCGCGAGGTGTCGACGAACAGCAAATAGCAGTTGTGCGTGCCGCATTCGCGGATACGGTCCGCGTACGGCCCCGTGAAGAGGTCCACGGCATCGCGCGCGACGGTCGACAGCAACTGCGCCCCTGTCGCCCCGGGAGCCCACTCCCGCGCCCCGTCCGCGCCCACCCGGGCGACGAGCGGGGCCTCGGCCGCCGCCGCGTTGAGGACGGCGAAGTCGCAGGCGTCGGCGGGGCGGCCGAAGCGGTGACCCCCCGCGCGGTCGGCGGTGATCCGCAGCAGCGCGTCACGCACCGCACGGGCCGCGCGCACGTCCGCCTCGCCCACCGCGAGCACCGCCCCCAGTCCGGGCGCGAGCCGGCTCTCCCCGGCCCAGCGGACCAGCGCGGCGGGCCGGTCCAGCACCTCGTACGGCGTCGGCGCCGCCGGCCCACCGGTCACCAGCAACTCCAGGCAGAGGGCGCCCGGATCGAAACGGTAGGGACGCCCCTCGGAGGTCCCCAGGACCATCCCCGGCGTGTTCGTCGCGCGACCAGTCATGTAACCACTATAAGCAGTTTCATGACCCCGCACTGGGCCGACTTCCGGCCGCCGGGACGCCCACGTTCACCGCCATGTCCCGACAGGGCATGGAACGGCGCTGACCTACAGGTATCCGGAGTGCGAACACCCGTGTCCGGTTCCCGCTCTTGACGGTGTGTTGAGCGTGCGTCGACCATCAGCACGCATCCGCACCACTTCCGTCAGTCCCCCGTACGGAATCCGGAGCCCCCACATGAAACTCTCCACGCTCTCCGTTCCCGCACGTTCCCTCCTTGTCGGCGCGCTCGCGATCGGCGGGCTGCTCGCGGGCGGTGTGCCCGCCGCGACCGCTTCGCAGGGCGGCAGCGCGGCGCCCGCCGCCGTTCTCGCCGCCCCCGACATATCTCTCACCAACGTCAAGGCGCATCTCGGCGAGCTCTCCTCCATAGCCGCCGCCAACGGCGGCAACCGGGCCCACGGCCGGCCCGGTTATCTGGCCTCCGTCAACTATGTGAAGGGCAAGCTGGACGCGGCCGGGTTCACCACCTCCGTGCAGCAGTTCACCTCCGGTGGGCGCGTCGGGTACAACCTGATAGCCGACTGGCCCGGCGGTGACCCCAACCAGGTCCTGATGGCCGGCGCGCACCTCGACTCCGTGACATCGGGCGCCGGGATCAACGACAACGGGTCCGGCTCGGCCGCCGTACTGGAGACCGCGCTCGCGGTGTCCAGAGCAGGGCTGCAGCCGGCGAAGCACCTGCGGTTCGGCTGGTGGGGCGCCGAGGAGCTGGGGCTGGTCGGCTCCCGCTACTACGCGAACAACCTGCCGTCCGCCGAGCGCGCGAAGCTCGACGGCTATCTCAACTTCGACATGATCGGCTCGTCGAACCCCGGCTACTTCGTCTACGACGACGACCCCGCCATCGAGCAGACCTTCAAGACGTACTTCGCCGGACTCGGCGTCCCGACGGAGATCGAGACCGAGGGCGACGGCCGCTCGGACCACGCCTCCTTCATGAGCATCGGCGTACCGGTCGGCGGGCTCTTCACCGGCGCCGGGCGTACGAAGTCGGCCGCCCAGGCCCAGAAGTGGGGCGGTACGGCGGGGCAGGCCTTCGACCGCTGCTACCACTCGGCCTGCGACACGACGGCGAGCATCAACGACACCGCGCTCGACCGCAACAGCGACGCCGTCGCCTACGCGATCTGGGAGCTGGCGACCTGACCCCCGCTCTCCTCACGCACTGATGTCCTTCGCCGTGAAACGCGCCCAGGCCGCCGAGCCGAACACGGCCGCGTACACGCTCTGCAGGCCGAGATTCTTCAGCACGTCGTCCCAGTAGAACGGCTCGCGGAGCAGATCGGCGAAGGACAGCCAGTAGTGCGGGAAGAGATACGGGTGGATCCCGTGCAGCTGCGGGATCGTGTCCAGGATCTGCACCGTGATCACCAGCCCGACCGTCGTGGCCATCGCCGCGATCCCGCTGTTGGTGAGGGTGGAGACGAACAGGCCGAGCGCCGCGAGGCCGATCAGCGAGGCGGCCACGACCAGCGCTATCAGCACCGCCCGCAGCAGTCCCTCGCCGAACGAGATGGTCGTGCCCGAGATGGTCGTGACGTCGCCGAGCGGGAAGAGCAGCGCCCCCACCACCAGCGCCGAGACCGAGACCGCCAGGGTGGCGGCCAGACAGAACACCAGCGTCGCCGCGTACTTGGCCAGCAGCAGGCGGGTCCGGCCCGCCGGTGCGACCAGCAGATAGCGCAGGGTGCCGCCGTTCGCCTCGCCCGCGACCGCGTCGCCCGCGATGACGCCGACCGCCATCGGGAGGAAGACCGGCAGCGTCGCGGCGAGCGCGGCGAAGACCAGGAACAGCCCGTTGTTGGTGATCTGCGTGAGGAAGGCGGGGCCGGCGGGGCCCTCGGGCCCGCCGCCGCCGACCGGGCCGCCGTCGCTCGTCTCGATCTTGATGGCGATGCCGATCAGGACCGGTACGGCCGCCAGCACGCCCAGCAGCGCGAGGGTACGCCAGCGGCGGAAGGTGGTGGTCAGCTCGGAGCGGAAGAGCCCGAGCGTCCAGAGCGGCGACACGGCGCGCGCGGAGGCGGGAGCGGGGGCCTTGGCGGCGCCGATCGCCACGTCCGTACGCGCGTCCGCACCCGCGTCCTCAACCCGCGACATCGAATCCCTCCCCGGTCAGCGCCACGAACGCGTCCTCCAGCGAGGCCCGTTCGACCCCGAAGGCCCGTACGCGCACACCCGACCGTACGAGCCCGGCGTTCACCTCCGCCGGATCGGCGGGCTCCCCCGTGTCGGACACGGCGAGCTCTCCGCTGACCCGGTCCCCGGCCACCGTCACATCGGTGACGCCCAGCTCCTTCAGCACCCGCGCCGCGTCCGCCGGATCGGGCGTCGTGACCGCCAGCCGCCCGCGGGTGCCCGCCGCCAGCTCGGCGACCGTGGCCTGGGTCAGCAGCCGCCCACGTGCCATCACGGCGGCGTGCGTGCACACCTGCTCGATCTCGTCCAGCAGATGCGAGGAGAGGAAGACCGTCGTGCCCTCCCCGGCCAGCTCCCGTACGAGTGCCCTGATCTCCCGCATGCCCTGCGGGTCGAGCCCGTTCGTCGGCTCGTCGAGCACCAGGAGCCTGCGCGGCTGGAGCAGCGCGGCGGCGAGCCCGAGCCGCTGCTTCATACCGAGCGAGTACGCCTTCGCCTTCTTGCCGCCCGCCGCCGTGAGCCCGACGCGCTCCAGCGCCTCCGCCACCCGGGCCCGCCGGGTACGGGGATCGGCCGTCGGGTCGGCGGAGTCGTACCGCAGCAGATTGTCGCGGCCGTTCAAGTACCCGTACAGCGCCGGGCCTTCGATCAACGCGCCCACCTGCGGCAGTACGGCCCTGGCCGCGCGCGGCATGGCGCGGCCGAGGACCGAGGCCGTCCCCGCGGTCGGCTCGATCAGGCCCATCAGCATGCGGATGGTGGTGGTCTTCCCGGAGCCGTTGGGGCCGAGGAAGCCGAAGACACTGCCGGCGGGCACGGCGAGGTCGAGACGGTCGACGGCGAGCTGCCCGCCCCGGTAGCGCTTGGTGAGCCCGCGTGTCTCTATGACGACGGTCATCCCTGGCCCTTCCTTTCCCGACCGGTCCCACCGGTCCTGCCCGGCCCCGCGGGTCCGCCCGGCCCTCCCGGACCCGGCGCGCGGACAGCGGTCCGCCCCGCCGTACGGAGCGTACGACGGGGCGGCCCCACCTCGCGCTACTTCGCCTCGTTGGCCGCCTTGACCAGCGCGTCCTTCGTGACCGCGCCGACGAAGACCTTGCCGTCGTCCGTCATCAGGGCGTTCACCAGGCGCGTCTTGTAGACCGTGCCCGAACCGAACTTCCCCTTGACCTTGTCACCCAGCGCGTCCATGAACTGCCGGGCCTCGGCCGGCATGTCCTTCGACGCGGCTGCCGTCGGGACCTTGGCGCCGGTGTTGAGCTGGACCACGGAGGTCCAGCCCTCGCCGATCACGTTCGGCTCCGAACCGAGCTCCTTGGCGTCCTTGGGCGCCTTGTGGGCCTGGTCCTTGCCGGCGGCCTTCGACTCGTCGGCCTCCGTCACCTTCGCGCCCTTGGGAGGCGTGAAGGTGAAGGTGGACGCGGCCGGCCGGGAGAAGTCGACCTTGGTGAAGCCGACGTCGATCACGGCCTTGCCGCCGCTGCTCGGCAGGAGCGTGAACTTCAGCGGCGTACCGGTCTTGGAGTCGACCGCCACCTTGACGGAGCCGATCGTCGAACCGGCCTGCTTCGGCTTGATCACCAGCTGGTAGGCGTCCCGGCCCGCGATCCGCGCCGTACCGTCCACCGTCACCGAGGTCGTGTCGCCGGCGGCCTTCAGAGCCTCCCGCGCGAAGTCCTGCGGCGTGGCGGGCAGCTCCTTCGGAACCGCCTGGTCCTTGCCGGACTTGCCGGACACCCCGAGCTTGCCGCTGTCCGCGCCGGCGGGCGCCTTCGCGTGATACGCCTGGTTGGAAGAGCTGTCGTACGCCCACACCTCGCCGGCGTTGTGGATCAGGCTGTACTCCGCGGCGCTGTCGAGGATCGACAGCCGCTGCTTGTCGGGTCCGTCCGTGGCGACACGCAGGGTGTGCTCGCCGGAGGCCAGTTCCATCAGCTTGCCGGTCGGCTCCGCGGCCGAACCGCCGTCCTTGCCGCCGCTGTCGGCCCCGCCCTTCGGCGCGAGCGCTCCGGCAGCCGAACCGCCGAGGCCGCCGAGCGACGGGATGCCGAGGTCGGTCGTGATCTTGACCGTGCCGGACAGCCGCTCCGTGTCGGACGCCGCCATCTTCTCGATCAGCTGCGCCGCGGTGATCTTCGGCAGGTCCGGGTCGCCCGACGCGGCGAGCGCGGGGACGAGTCCGATGGTCGCCGCGGCGACCCCCGCCACCGCGACCGGGACCACATAGCGCGCCGCTCTGCGACGGCCCGCCGGAAGGTCCCCGGTTTCGTCGTTCCCGCCGGTGATCTGTGCGCTGTCGTTCGGTGCCATGTGTGCCCTACCTCCGTGGTCGGCGGCTTCCGTCCTTCACACTCGTCCACCCCTTGCCGCCATTCTCACTCGAATTGGTCCGGGGTGGCGTTCTCCATAAGACCAAATCGGCTAACCGGAAGCGTCAACCCGCGGGGCCAACCTCGCGTACTGCTCTGGGATGACAGCCGGACCCGCCACCTCCCCCATCCAGTAGGGGACGGCCGGGTCCGGCGTCGGGGGCGTCAACAGGCGTACTCAGCCCGCGCGGTGGACCACCAGGTCGCACAGCTCCAGCAGCGCGGACTTCGCGTAGCACTCGGGCAGCGGCGCGAGGGCCGTACGCGCCTCCTCGGCGTACCGGACGGTGTCCCGCCGCGCCTGCTCCAGCGCCGGGTGGGCGCGCAGCCTGTGCAGCGCCTCGGTGTGCCGGGCGTCGTCCGTCAGGTCGCCGTCGAGGAGTTCGACCAGCTCGATGTCCTCGGGGCGCCCATGCGCCTCCGCCTGGGCCCGCAGCAGCAGCACCGGCAGCGTGGGGATGCCCTCGCGGAGGTCGGTGCCCGGTGTCTTGCCGGACTCGTGGGAGTCGCTGGCGATGTCCAGGACGTCGTCGGCGAGCTGGAAGGCGACGCCGAGCCGCTCACCGTACTGGGTGAGGGTGTCGATGACCGTCTCGTCGGCGCCGGACGTCAGCGCGCCGAAGCGGCCCGACACGGCGAACAGCGCGCCGGTCTTGCCGGCGAGCACGTCGAGGTAGTGGCTGACCGGGTCCCGCCCGTCGCGCGGTCCGGCCGTCTCCAGGATCTGACCCGTCACCAGCCGCTCGAACGCCTCGGCCTGGATCCGTACGGCCTCGGGGCCGAGGTCCGCCAGGATGTGCGAGGCGCGCGCGAAGAGGAAGTCACCGGTGAGGACCGCGACGGAGTTGCCCCAGCGGCTGTTGGCGCTGTCGACACCCCGGCGTACGTCCGCCTCGTCCATCACGTCGTCGTGGTAGAGCGTCGCCAGGTGGGTCAGCTCGACGACGACGGCCGCCGGGACGATCCCGGGGGCGTACGGGTCGCCGAACTGGGCTGCCAGCATCACGACGAGCGGCCGGAACCGCTTGCCTCCGGCGCGCACCAGGTGCTGCGCCGCTTCCGTGATGAAAGGGACCTCGCTCTTGGTGGCTTCGAGGAGACCCGCCTCCACGGCCGACAATCCGCTCAGGACATCGGCTTCAAGAGCCGGGTCCCGCACGCTCAGCCCGAACGGCCCGACGACGGTCACGAGGGGTACTCCTGTCTGCTGACGATCACATGGATTGTCGATGTGTCGCTGCTGTCATTCAAGTCAGCGTATCCGGTCGAGTTTCGATCACCATGGGCGCCTTCCCGGCTCCACCCGTATGTTCGTGATCAGTAAATACGACCTGAACTACCCCCGTTTGTCCGCACCCCCTGCTCGTTCGGGCTACCGCCGGTAGGTTCCCCTAACTCCCCACCGCACTCGGGCCCTTTCGGGCATTGCACGCTTTTCACCACTGCCGCCACCGGGCAACACCGACGTAACGTGTCCCGCATCGATCCGGAAAGTGAGGCAGCACCCATGCCCGAGCAGAGCCCGCTCGAAGTGGCCGAGGGTGACCCCTACGGTCCGCACAACCTCCCCTACGGCGTCTTCACCACCGCCGACGAGCCCGAGCGGCGCCGGCTCGGGGTCCGGGTCGGCGGCCATGTGCTCGACGCGGGGGCAGCCGCGCACGCGCTGGGCTCCCCGTACGCCGCGCTGCTCGACCGGCCGAGCCTCAACCCGCTGATGGCCGCCGGGCGCACGGCCTGGCGCGATGTACGCCGCGCGCTCACGGCCTGGGTGACGGTCCCCGCCCACCGGCCCGACATAGAACCGCTGCTGCACCGGCTCGGCTCGGTGACGATGCATCTGCCGTACGAGGTCGCCGACTGGGTCGACTTCTACGCCAGCGAGAACCACGCCACCAACCTGGGCCGGATCTTCCGGCCCGACGGCGAGCCGCTGACCCCGAACTGGAAGCATCTGCCGATCGGTTACCACGGCCGCGCGGGCACGGTCGTCGTCTCGGGGACCGACGTGGTGCGCCCCTCCGGGCAGCGCAAGGGACCGGCCGACGCCGCCCCGGTCTTCGGCCCCTCGGTCAAGCTCGACATCGAGACGGAGGTCGGCTTCGTGGTCGGCACCCCGTCGAAGATGGGACGCTCCGTGGAACTGGCCGCCTTCGACGACCATGTCTTCGGTCTCTCGCTGCTCAACGACTGGTCGGCGCGCGACATCCAGGGCTGGGAGAACGTGCCGCTGGGGCCGTTCCTCGGCAAGTCCTTCGCCACGTCCGTCTCGGCCTGGGTGACCCCCCTGGCGGCCCTGGACGCGGCGCGGGTCTCTCCCCCGCCCCGTACGCATCCGCTGCTGCCGTATCTGGACGACGCGGACGAGGAGGTGCCCGGCGGCTTCGACCTGCGGATCACGGTCACCCTCAACGGCCAGGTACTCTCCGAACCGCCCTTCGCGGGCATGTACTGGACCGCGGCGCAGCAGCTGGCCCATATGACGGTGAACGGCGCCTCGCTGCGTACGGGCGATCTGTACGGGTCCGGCACGATCAGCGGCCCCGAGCGCGGCCAGCGCGGCTCCCTGATCGAGCTGACGTGGAACGGCACGGAGCCGATCGAACTGGCGGACGGCAAGCGGACGTTCCTGGAGGACGGCGACGAGATCACCCTCACCGCCTGGGCCCCGGGCCCGGACGGTGTCCGCGTGGGCCTCGGCGAGGTGACCGGCCGGATCGTCGCCGGATGAGGACCGCCCCGCACCCGCTCAGGCCGCCGCTCGTCCTGCTGGGCGTGCTGCTGCTGGTGGTGCTGACGGCCCTCGCCCTCAGAGGCCGGGGCGAGGCGCCCGGCTACGCGGAGGGCTACACCTTCGGCCGGGACGAGGGCCCGGCCGGACATCTGGGCGGGGCGGACGCGTCCGACCGGGGGGCCGCCACCTCCGAGTGCGGGGAGCACGCGGAGACCGACAGCGTGGAGACGAACGACGACTGGATGGCCGGCTGCGTAGACGGCGCGCTGCGCCTCCCCGAGAAGCCCCCGGAGTCCGGCTCCTGACAGCCGGTCCCGGTCCTGACAGCCTTGGCACACCGCTGAACACAGCTGAACGCCGTGGGGCCCCACCGGTGTCGGTGGGGCCCCACGGCGTTCAGTCCTGTACTCCCGTACGGCCTACCGCACGAAAACGCCCGCCTGACTCGCCAGATCCAGGAAGTACTGCGGCGCGAGGCCCAGCACCAGCGTCACGGCGACGCCCACACCGATCGCGGTCATCGTCAGCGGCGAGGGCACGGCGACCGTGGGGCCGTCCGCCTTCGGCTCGCTGAAGAACATCAGCACGATGACCCGGACGTAGAAGAACGCGGCGATCGCCGACGAGATCACACCGACCACGACCAGCGCTCCGGCCCCGCCGTCCGCCGCCGCCTTGAATACGGCGAACTTCCCGGCGAAGCCCGAGGTCAGCGGAATGCCGGCGAAGGCCAGCAGGAAGATCGCGAAGACCGCGGCCACCAGGGGCGAACGCCGCCCGAGCCCCGCCCACTTGGACAGATGCGTCGCCTCGCCGCCCGCGTCGCGCACCAGCGTGACGACGGCGAACGCGCCGACCGTCACGAAGGAGTACGCCGCCAGGTAGAAGAGGACGGAGGAGATGCCCTCGTCGGTCAGCGCGATGACACCGGCCAGGATGAAGCCCGCGTGCGCGATCGACGAGTACGCCAGGAGGCGCTTGATGTCCGTCTGGGTGATCGCGACGATGGCGCCGAACACCATGGTGGCGATCGCGACGCCGAACATCACCGGCCGGAAGTCCCAGCGCAGGCCAGGCAGGACCACGTACAGCAGCCGCAGCAGCGCGCCGAACGCCGCCACCTTCGTCGCGGCGGCCATGAAGCCGGTGACCGGTGTGGGCGCGCCCTGGTAGACGTCCGGGGTCCACATGTGGAACGGCACCGCGCCGACCTTGAAGAGCAGGCCCATGAGGATCATCGCGCCGCCGATGAGCAGCAGCGCGTCGTTGCCCATGGTGTCGGCGAGGACCGGGTCGACCGTGCCGACGGAGCCGTCCACGACGGCGGCGATGCGCGCGTACGTCACCGAGCCCGCGTAGCCGTACAGCAGGGCGATGCCGAAGAGCAGGAACGCGGACGAGAAGGCGCCGAGCAGGAAGTACTTCACCGCGGCCTCCTGCGACATCAGCCGCTTGCGGCGGGCGAGGGCGCAGAGGAGGTAGAGCGGGAGGGAGAAGACCTCCAGCGCGATGAAGAGCGTCAGCAGGTCGTTGGCGGCCGGGAAGACCAGCATGCCGGCCACCGCGAACAGCGCGATCGGGAAGACCTCGGTGGTGGTGAACCCGGCCCGGACCGCCGCCTTCTCGCTCTCGCTGCCGGGCACCGAGGCGCCCTGGGCGGCGAAGGAGTCGACGCGGTTGCCGTGGCTCACCGGGTCGAGCCTGCGCTCGGCGAAGGTGAACACGGCGACGATCGCCGTCAGGATGATGACGCCCTGGAGGAACAGCGCTGGGCCGTCCACGGCGATCGAGCCCATCGCGGCCAGATGCGCCTTCGTGCTGCCGTACCCGCCCGCCGCCAGGGCGACCACCGCGGCGAACGCGGCGGCCAGGGCGACGACCGAGAGGAAGAGCTGGGCGTAGTACCGCCCCTTCCTCGGTACGAAGGCCTCAAGGAGGATGCCCACGACGGCGGCGCCCAGCACGATAAGCACCGGGGCCAGTTGCGCGTATTCGATCTTGGGGGCCGGGATCTTGTCGATCCCCTGGGCCGCCGTCGTTGTCCACAGGCTGTGGACAGCTGTCGCACTCACGGTGCTGCCTCCACCTCGGGCTTGGGATCGGTCTTCTGTACGTCACTCATGGTGTGCTCCACCGCCGGATTCACGATGTCGGTCAGCGGCTTCGGGTAAACGCCCAGGAAGAGAAGGAGCGCGATCAGCGGGGTGACGACCGCCAGCTCCCGGAGCCTCAGGTCCGGCATGGTGCGGACCGACTCGTTCACCGGACCCGTCATCGTGCGCTGGTAGAGGACCAGGACGTACAGCGCGGCGAGCACGATGCCGACGGTCGCGATGATCCCGATCACCGGGTAGACGCTGAACGTGCCGACCAGGACGAGGAATTCACTCACGAACGGGGCGAGCCCCGGCAGCGAGAGAGTCGCCAGACCACCGATCAGGAACGTGCCGGCCAGGACCGGGGCGACCTTCTGCACACCGCCGTAGTCCGAGATGAGCCGCGAACCGCGCCGCGAGATCAGGAAGCCCGCGACCAGCAGCAGCGCCGCCGTCGAGATCCCGTGGTTGATCATGTAGAGCGTCGCGCCCGACTGGCCCTGGCTGGTCATCGCGAAGATGCCCATGATGATGAAGCCGAAGTGCGAGATCGACGCGTAGGCGATCAGCCGCTTGATGTCACGCTGGCCGACCGCGAGCAGTGCCCCGTAGACGATGCTGATCAGCGCCAGGATCAGCACCGCGGGAGTGGCCCACTTGGACGCCTCCGGGAAGAGCTGGAGGCAGAAACGCAGCATCGCGAACGTGCCGACCTTGTCGACCACCGCGGTGATCAGGACGGCGACGGGCGCGGTCGCCTCGCCCATGGCGTTGGGCAGCCAGGTGTGCACCGGCCACAGCGGCGCCTTGACGGCGAAGGCGAAGAAGAAGCCCAGGAAGAGCCACCTCTCCACGCCCGTCGACATGTCCAGCGTGCCGTCGGCCCTGGCCGCGGCGATCTCGCTCAGCGAGAAGGTCCCCGCCTCCACGAAGAGACCGATGACCGCGGCCAGCATGATCAGACCGCCGGCGAGGTTGTAGAGGAGGAACTTCACGGCCGCGTACGACCGCTGGGTGGCTCCGGCCTCGTCGCCGCCCGCGTGGGCCCGGTCCCCGAAGCCGCCGATGAGGAAGTACACCGGGATAAGCATGGCTTCGAACAGGATGTAGAAGAGGAAGACGTCGGTGGCCTCGAAGGAGAGGATCACCATCGCCTCGACCATCAGGATCAGGGCGAAGAAGCCCTGCGTCGGCCGCCAGCGGGAGGACTTCCCCGCGGCGGAGCCGCTATCAGACACAGTCAGCGGGTCCGCGTCGTGCCAGCCCGCGAGGATGATGAAGGGGATCAGCAGGGCGGTGAGCGCCATGAGCGACACCCCGATGCCGTCCACGCCCAGTTCGTATCTGACTCCGAAGTCGGAGATCCAGGCGTGGGACTCGGTGAGCTGATACCGGTCGCCGCCGGGCTCGAAGCGGACCAGCGCGATCGCCGCCAGCACGAGCGTGGCGAGCGAGAAGGCCAGCGCGATCCACTTGGCCCCGGTGCGCCTGGCGGCCGGGACGGCCGCCGTGACGATCGCGCCGATCGCCGGGACGGCCGCCGTCGCCGTCAGAAGAGGGAACGACATCTGGTTTACACCGCCCTCATCAGCAGGGTCGCGGCGATGAGCACTGCCGTACCTCCGAACATCGAGACCGCGTAGGAGCGGGCGTAGCCGTTCTGCAGCTTGCGCAGCCGGCCGGAGAGCCCGCCGAACGACGCCGCCGTGCCGTTGACGACACCGTCGACCAGGGTGTGGTCGACGTACACGAGCGAGCGGGTGAGGTGCTCGCCGCCGCGGACCAGGACCACATGGTTGAAGTCGTCCTGGAGGAGATCGCGGCGGGCGGCGCGGGTGAGCAGCGAGCCGCGCGGCGCCGTGACCGGCACCGGCTTGCGGCCGTACTGGAGATACGCGGCACCGACACCGATGAGCAGCACCACGACCGTGGACGTGGTGACGGCCGCCGCGCTGATCGGCGGGTGGCCGTGCTCGAACTGGGTGACCGGCTCCAGCCACTTCACGAACGACTCGTTCAGCGAGAAGAGACCGCCCGCGAAGACCGAGCCGAAGGCCAGGACGATCATGGGGATCGTCATCGACCTGGGCGACTCGTGCGGGTGCGGCTCGTTTCCTTCCGCGTCCGGCTGCCAGCGCTTCTCGCCGAAGAAGGTCATCAGCATCACGCGCGTCATGTAGTACGCCGTGAGGGCCGCGCCCAGCAGGGTGACGGCGCCGAGGATCCAGCCCTCGGTGCCTCCCTTGGCGAACGCCGCCTCGATGATCTTGTCCTTCGACCAGAAGCCGGAGAGACCGGGGAAGCCGATGATCGCGAGATAGCCGAGACCGAAGGTGACGAAGGTGACCGGCATGTACTTCCGCAGGCCGCCGTACTTGCGCATGTCCACTTCGTCGTTCATGCCGTGCATGACCGAGCCGGCGCCGAGGAACAGCCCCGCCTTGAAGAAGCCGTGCGTCACCAGGTGCATGATCGCGAAGACGTAGCCGATGGGGCCGAGGCCCGCGGCCAGGATCATGTAGCCGATCTGGGACATCGTCGAGCCCGCGAGGGCCTTCTTGATGTCGTCCTTCGCGCAACCGACGATCGCACCGAAGAGGAGCGTGACCGCTCCGACGATGACGACCACCAGCTGGGCGTCCGGGGACGCGTTGAAGATCGCGCCGGACCGGGTGATCAGATACACGCCCGCGGTCACCATCGTCGCCGCGTGGATCAGGGCCGAGACCGGGGTCGGGCCCTCCATCGCGTCGCCGAGCCAGGACTGGAGCGGCACCTGGGCCGACTTGCCGCAGGCCGCCAGCAGCAGCATCAGGCCAATGCCCGTCAGCGTGCCGCCGCTCGCCTCACCGGTGGATTCCAGGACGGGCCCGAAGGCGAACGTGCCGAAGGTGGTGAACATCAGCATGATCGCGATCGACAGGCCCATGTCGCCGACACGGTTGACCAGGAACGCCTTCTTGGCCGCCGTGGCCGCGCTGGGCTTGTGCTGCCAGAAGCCGATGAGCAGGTACGACGCGAGGCCGACACCCTCCCAGCCGAAGTACAGCAGCAGGTAGTTGTCCGCGAGGACGAGCAGCAGCATCGCCGCGAGGAACAGGTTCAGATAGCCGAAGAAGCGGCGGCGCCGCTCGTCGTGCTCCATGTACCCGATGGAGTAGATGTGGATCAGGGTGCCGACACCGGTGATCAGCAGCACGAACGTCATCGACAGCTGGTCGAGCTGGAAGGCGACGTCCGCCTGGAAGCTCTCGACGGGCACCCAGCTGAACAGGTGCTGGTGCAGGGCGCGTTCCTCGCCGCCCTTGCCCAGCATGTCCGCGAACAGCACCACGCCGATCACGAAGGAGGCGGCCGCCAGCAGCGTGCCGAGCAGATGTCCCACCCGGTCCAGGCGTCGCCCGCCGCACAGCAGAAGACCTGCTCCGAGCAGGGGCGCCGCGATGAGCAGCGCAATCAGATTCTCCACGATTCAGCGACCCCTCAGAGCTTCATCAGGCTGGCGTCGTCGACCGAGGCCGAGTGGCGCGAACGGAACACCGACACGATGATCGCGAGCCCGACGACGACTTCCGCCGCTGCGACGACCATCGTGAAGAAGGCGATGATCTGGCCGTCCAGATTGCCGTGCATCCGGGAGAAGGCGACGAACGCGAGGTTGCACGCGTTGAGCATCAGCTCGACGCACATGAAGACGACGATCGCATTGCGCCGGATCAGCACCCCGGCCGCACCGATGGTGAACAACAGGGCGGCGAGATAGAGGTAGTTGACCGGATTCATTTGGTGACCCCCTCCTCGCGGTCCCGGTGGTCCCGGCGGCCGAGGCGCTCGCTCGACCGCTGCTCAAGCGCCTTCAGGTCGGCCATGGCCTCACCGGACACGTCCCGGATCTGGCCGCGGTCCTTGAGCGTCTTGCTGACCGTCAGCTCGGAGGCCGTGCCGTCGGGCAGCAGACCGGCGATGTCCACCGCGTTGTGCCTGGCGTAGACACCCGGCGCGGGCAGCGGCGGTACGTGCTTGCTGCGGATCCGCCGCTCGGACATCTCCCGCTGGGTCAGGGCCCGTTCGGTGCGCTCGCGGTGCGTGAGCACCATCGCGCCGACCGAGGCGGTGATCAGCAGGGCGCCGGTGATCTCGAAGGCGAACACGTACCTGGTGAAGATCAGGGCCGCGAGGCCCTCCACGTTCCCCCCGGCGTTGGCGACGCCGAGTCCGGTGAAGGTCGTCAGTGACGCGTTGCCGATACCGGCGATCAGCAGGATGCCGAAGCCGAGCCCGCAGGCGGCGGCCCACCAGCGCTGGCCCTTGATCGTCTCCGTGAGCGAGTCGGCGGCGGTGACGCCGACGAGCATGACCACGAAGAGGAACAGCATCATGATCGCGCCGGTGTAGACGACGATCTGCACGATGCCCAGGAAGTAGGCCCCGTTGGCCAGATAGAAGACCGCGAGGATGATCATGGTCCCGGCGAGACAGAGCGCGCTGTGCACGGCCCGCCTCATCAGGATGGTGCCGAGCGCGCCGAGCACGGCGACCGTGCCGAGGATCCAGAACTGGACGGCCTCGCCGGTCGAGGTGAGGGAAGCGGCCGTGTTCATCCGCCGATCACCGTCCTCGACGCCGGTTCGTCCTCGCCGAAGTCGGAGGCGCCTTCCTGCGGGCGCTCGCCCTTGGTGAAGGCGACCTGCTTGACCGTGCCGGGGGCGGCCTCGGTCACCAGGCCCCGGTAGTAGTCCTGTTCGTCCGTGCCGGGGAAGATCGAGTGCGGGGACTCGACCATCCCCTCCTCCAGACCGGCGAGGAGCTGCTCCTTGGTGTAGATGAGGCTCTCGCGCGTACTGTCCGCCAGCTCGAACTCGTTGGTCATCGTGAGCGCCCGCGTGGGGCACGCCTCGATACAGAGTCCGCACAGGATGCAGCGGGCGTAGTTGATCTGGTAGACGCGGCCGTAACGCTCGCCCGGGGAGTAGCGCTCCTCCTCCGTGTTGTCCGCGCCCTCGACATAGATCGCGTCCGCCGGGCAGGCCCAGGCGCACAGCTCACAGCCGATGCACTTCTCCAGGCCGTCCGGATGACGGTTCAGCTGATGGCGGCCGTGGAAGCGCGGCGCCGTCACCTTCTCCGTCTCCGGATACTGCTCGGTCAGCCGCTTCTTGAACATGGCCTTGAAGGTCACGCCGAAGCCGGCGACCGGATTCAGCCGGCGCGCGCCGGGGTCGTCCCCCTTCGAACCTTTGGAAGCGTTGTCAGGCACCGTCAGCCTCCTTTCCGTCACTCTCAGTATTGACCCCGCCACTGACAACCAGTTCGCGCTCACCACGTGAGCGCCGGCGCGGCACGGGCGGCAGAGTCTGCCCCGGCAGCGGAGGCACCGGGAATCCACCGGCCATCGGATCGAACGGGGGCGGTGGTGGTTCGGCCGCGGCCGCGGCCTTCTCCTTCCTGTCGCGGAAGATGTCGGCGACGAAGGAGAGCAGCAGGATCGCGATGACGGCCCCGGCCACGTAGAGCACGATGTCCTGGAAGTCGTAGTTCTCGTTCCGCAGGGCACGCACGGTGGCCACCAGCATCAGCCAGACGACCGAGACCGGGATCAGGACCTTCCAGCCGAGCTTCATCAGCTGGTCGTAGCGCACCCGCGGGAGCGTGCCGCGCAGCCAGATGAAGAAGAACAGCAGCAGCTGGACCTTGACGATGAACCAGAGCATCGGCCACCAGCCGTGGTTCGCACCCTCCCAGAACGTGGAGATGGGGTACGGGGCCCGCCAGCCGCCCAGGAAGAGCGTGGCGGAGACGGCGGAGACGGTGACCATGTTGACGTACTCGGCCAGCATGAACAGCGCGAACTTGATCGACGAGTACTCGGTGTTGAAGCCGCCGACCAGGTCGCCCTCGGACTCGGGCATGTCGAACGGCGCGCGGTTGGTCTCGCCGACCATGGTGACGATGTAGATGATGAAGGAGACCGGCAGCAGGATGATGTACCACCGGTCGGCCTGCGCCTCGACGATCGCCGAGGTCGACATCGACCCGGAGTAGAGGAACACCGAGGCGAACGCGGCGCCCATGGCGATCTCGTACGAGATCATCTGCGCGCACGAGCGCAGACCGCCGAGCAGCGGGTACGTCGATCCGGACGACCAGCCGGCGAGGACGATGCCGTAGATGCCGACCGAGGCGACCGCGAGGATGTAGAGCATCGCGATCGGCAGGTCGGTCAGCTGCATCGTCGTGCGGTGGCCGAAGATCGAGACCTCGTTGCCCGCGGGTCCGAAGGGGATCACGGCGATCGCCATGAAGGCGGGCACCGCCGCGATGACCGGCGCCAGGATGTAGACGAACTTGTCGGCCCGCTTGACGACGACGTCTTCCTTCAGCATCAGCTTGATGCCGTCGGCGAGCGACTGGAGCATGCCCCAGGGGCCGTGCCGGTTGGGCCCGATGCGCAGCTGCATCCAGGCGACGACCTTGCGCTCCCAGACGATGGCGACCAGCACGGTCACCATCAGGAACGCGAAGCAGAAGACGGCCTTGAGGGCCACCAGCCACCACGGGTCGGTGCCGAACATCGAGAGGTCCTCGGCGGCGAGGACGCTCTGCGCGGGTGCCGCGCCGAGTTGGGCGAGGGCGGTCATGCGCGCACCTCCGGTGCGTCGGACTCCGGGGCGCCCGCCGGGGCCTGTGCCTCGGCGGGGCCGATCCGGACCAGCGTGCCCGGCCGGGATCCGGTGTCAGCGAGGACACCGCCGCCGGCCGAGTTCAGCGGCAGCCAGACGACCTTGTCGGGCATCTCGGTGACGCTGAGCGGCAGTTCGACCGAGCCGGCGAGCCCGGTGACGGCCAGGACGTCGCCGTCCTTGACGCCCGTCTCGGCCGCCGTGGCGGCGGAGAGCCGGGCGACGGCCGCGTGGCGGGTGCCCGCCAGGGCCTCGTCGCCGTCCTGGAGCCTGCCCTGGTCGAGCAGCAGCCGGTGACCGGCGAGCAGCGCCTCGCCCGCGCCCGGACGGGGCAGCGGACGCGACGAGTCGACGGGACCTTCGGCGTGCGGTCCTTCCCAGTGGCCGAGCCGGTCCAGTTCGGTGTGCACGGCCTTCAGATCGGGCAGCGCCAGGGGTACGTCCATGGCGTCGGCGAGCATGTGCAGCACCCGCGCGTCGTCCGTGGCCAGCCGGCGCGTCATCTGCTCGGGCTTGAGTGCCGCCTCGAACATCCGGACCCTGCCCTCCCAGTTGAGGAAGGTGCCGGCCTTCTCGGCGACGGCCGCGACGGGGAAGACGACGTCGGCGTGGTCGGTGACCTCGCTGGGACGCAGCTCCATCGAGACCAGGAAGCCGACGGCGCCGAGCGCCTCACGGGCGCGTGCCGGGTCCGGCAGGTCGGCGACCTCGACGCCCGCGACGACCAGCGCGCCGAGTTCGCCGGTCGCGGCGGCCTCGACGATCTGGCCGGTGTCCCGGCCGTGGCGGTGCGGCAGTTCGCGTACGCGCCAGACCTCGGCGACCTCCTCGCGGGCCCCCGGGTCCGTGGCGGGACGGCCGCCGGGCAGCAGCGTCGGCAGCGCGCCGGCCTCGACCGCGCCGCGCTCACCGGCCCTGCGCGGCACCCAGACGAGCTTGGCGCCGGTCGCGGTGGCGGCCCTGGCGGCGGCGGTGAGCCCGCCGGGGACGGCGGCGAGCCGTTCGCCGACGACGATCACCGCGCCGCTCTCGCGCAGGGCGTCGGCGGCGCGGACTCCCGCGCCTTCGAGGCCGGTCTGCGAGGCGAGCGCGTCGAGCCACTCGGTCTCGGTGCCGGGAGCGGCCGGCAGCAGTGTGCCGCCCGCCTTCGTCAGACCGCGTGTGGCGTGCGTGGCGACGGAGAAGCTGCGCTGCCCGCGCTTGCGGTGGGCCTTGCGCATCCTCAGGAAGAGGCCGGGCGCCTCCTCCTCGGACTCGAAACCGACGAGCAGGACGGCCGGGGCCTTCTCCAGCGTCGTGTTCGTGACGCCCTTGCCGTCCAGGTCGACCCCGTGCCCCGCGACGTACGCGGCGAGGAACTCGGCCTCCTCCGCGCTGTGCACGCGCGCGCGGAAGTCGATGTCGTTGGTGTCGAGCGCGACCCGGGTGAACTTGGCGTACGCGTAGGAGTCCTCGACGGTCAGCCGGCCGCCGGTCAGGACCCCGGCCCGGCCGCGAGCGGCGGCGAGACCGCTGGCGGCGGCCTCAAGTGCCTCGGGCCAGCTCGCCGGTTCCAGCTCGCCTTCCGCGTTGCGTACGAGCGGCGAGGTGATCCGGTCCAGCTTCTGCGCGTAGCGGAAGCCGAACCGCCCCTTGTCGCACATCCACTCCTCGTTGACCTCGGGGTCGTCGGCGGCCATGCGCCGCATGACCTTGCCGCGCCGGTGGTCGGTGCGGGTGGCGCAGCCGCCCGCGCAGTGCTCGCACACGCTCGGCGAAGAGACCAGGTCGAACGGGCGGGAGCGGAAGCGGTACGCCGCCGAGGTCAGCGCGCCGACCGGGCAGATCTGGATGGTGTTGCCGGAGAAGTACGACTGGAACGGGTCGCCCACGCCGATGCCGACCTGCTGGAGCGCGCCGCGCTCCAGGAACTCGATCACCGGGTCGCCCGCGACCTGGTTGGAGAAGCGGGTGCAGCGCGCGCAGAGCACGCACCGCTCGCGGTCGAGCAGCACCTGGGTGGAGATCGGTACGGGCTTCTCGAAGGTCCGCTTCTTGCCGTCGAACCGGCTGTCGGCCTGACCGGCGCTCATCGCCTGGTTCTGCAGCGGGCACTCGCCGCCCTTGTCGCAGACCGGGCAGTCCAGCGGGTGGTTGATGAGCAGCAGCTCCATCACACCGCGCTGGGCCTTCTCGGCGACCGGCGAGGTGATCTGCGACTTGACGACCATGCCGTCGGTGCAGGTGATGGTGCAGGAGGCCATCGGCTTGCGCTGGCCCTCGACCTCGACGATGCACTGCCGGCAGGCGCCGGCCGGGTCGAGGAGCGGGTGGTCGCAGAACCGGGGGATCTCGATGCCGAGGAGTTCGGCGGCGCGGATGACCAAGGTCCCCTTGGGGACCGAGATCTCGATGCCGTCGATCGTCAGCGAGACGAGATCTTCGGGCGGGACCGCCGCCTCGCCGCCGCCGGAGGGGGCAGACGCCCCGGCGGAGCCGCCAGATGGATGCAGCACGGTCATGCGTTCACCTCCAGGTGCGCGTGTCGGTCGGCCCACAGGGTGGACTTCGCCGGGTCGAAGGGGCAGCCCTTGCCGGTGATGTGCTGCTCGTACTCCTCGCGGAAGTACTTGAGCGAGGAGAAGATCGGCGCCGCGGCGCCGTCCCCGAGGGCGCAGAACGACTTGCCGTTGATGTTGTCGGCGATGTCGTTCAGCTTGTCGAGATCGGAGGGCACGCCCTTGCCGGCCTCGATGTCGCGGAGCAACTGGACGAGCCAGTAGGTGCCTTCACGGCACGGTGTGCACTTGCCGCACGACTCGTGGGCGTAGAACTCGGTCCAGCGGGTGACGGCCCGCACCACACAGGTGGTCTCGTCGAAGCACTGGAGCGCCTTGGTGCCGAGCATGGATCCGGCGGCACCGACGCCCTCGTAGTCGAGCGGGACGTCCAGGTGCTCCTCGGTGAACATCGGGGTCGAAGAGCCGCCCGGGGTCCAGAACTTGAGCCGGTGGCCCGGTCGCATGCCGCCGCCCATGTCGAGCAGCTGGCGCAGGGTGATGCCGAGCGGGGCCTCGTACTGGCCGGGGGCGGCGACATGGCCGCTGAGCGAGTAGAGCGTGAAGCCCGCGGACTTCTCGCTGCCCATCGACTTGAACCAGTCCTTGCCGCGGTTGAGGATCGCGGGAACCGAGGCGATGGACTCGACGTTGTTCACCACAGTGGGGCACGCGTAGAGACCCGCGACCGCCGGGAACGGCGGGCGGAGGCGGGGCTGTCCGCGCCGTCCCTCCAGCGAGTCCAGCAGCGCGGTCTCCTCGCCGCAGATGTACGCGCCGGCCCCCGCGTGCACGGTGATGTCGAGGTCGATCCCGCTGCCGAGGATGTCCTTGCCGAGGTAGCCCGCCTCGTAGGCCTCACGTACGGCCTCGTGCAGCCTGCGCAGGACGGGCACGACCTCCCCGCGCAGATAGATGAAGGCGTGCGACGAGCGGATCGCGTAGCACGCGATGATCATTCCCTCGATGAGGGAGTGCGGATTGGCGAAGAGAAGGGGGATGTCCTTGCAGGTGCCCGGCTCCGACTCGTCGGCGTTGACGACGAGATAGTGCGGTTTGCCGTCGCCCTGCGGAATGAACTGCCACTTCATCCCGGTGGGGAAGCCGGCGCCGCCCCTGCCGCGCAGACCGGAGTCCTTGACGTACGCGATGAGGTCGTCGGGCGTCATGGCGAGCGCCTTGCGCAGCCCCTCGTACCCCTCGTGCCGCCGGTAGGTCTCCAGCGTCCACGCGTCGGGCTGGTCCCAGAACGCGGACAGGACCGGAGAGAGAAGCTTCTCCGGGCCGGTGTCGCTCATCTCGGGTGCGGTGGTCATCACTTCCCCTCCTCGGCTGCCGGGCCCGTGGCCGTGTCGCGCGGTGCGGGCGTACGGGCCGGGATCGCCTCGCCCTTGGCCAGCTTCAGGCCGGTCAGCGAGGCGGGGCCCGCGCCACCGGTGGCGTCGACGGCGCCGGGGCGCTCGTCGGGGAAGCCCGCGAGGATGCGCGCGGTCTCCTTGTACGTGCACAGGGGCGCGCCGCGCGTCGGGGTGACCTCCTCGCCGGCCCGCAGGTCGTCCACGAGCTGCTTCGCCGACTCGACGGTCTGGTTGTCGAAGAACTCCCAGTTGACCATCACCACCGGCGCGAAGTCGCAGGCCGCGTTGCACTCGATGTGCTCCAGCGTGACCTTGCCGTCCTCGGTGGTCTCGTTGTTGCCGACGCCCAGGTGCTGCTTCAGCTCGTCGAAGATGGCGTCGCCGCCCATCACCGCGCAGAGCGTGTTGGTGCAGACACCGACCTGGTAGTCGCCGGACGGCCTGCGCCGGTACATCGAGTAGAAGGTGGAGACCGCGGTCACCTCGGCGGTGGTCAGCCCCAGCATCTCGGCGCAGAACCGCACGCCGGTACGGGTGACGTACCCCTCCTCGGACTGTGTGAGGTGCAGCAGCGGCAGCAGGGCCGAGCGGCTGTCGGGGTAGCGGGCGATCACCTCCTTCGCGTCCGTCTCCAGCCGGGCGCGTACATCGGCCGGGTAGTCGGGGGCGGGGAATTGGGGCATTCCGAGGCTGACCTCGGAATTCGGTGTGGTGGTCACCGGTCGACGCCTCCCATCACGGGGTCGAGGGACGCGACGGCGACGATGACGTCGGCCACCTGGCCGCCCTCGCACATGGCCGCCATGGACTGGAGATTGGTGAACGACGGGTCGCGGAAGTGGACCCGGTAGGGGCGCGTGCCCCCGTCGGAGACGACGTGCACGCCGAGTTCGCCCTTGGGCGACTCGACGGCGGCGTACGCCTGCCCCGGCGGGACCCGGAAGCCCTCCGTCACCAGTTTGAAGTGATGGATCAGAGCCTCCATGGACGTGCCCATGATGTTCTTGATGTGGTCGAGCGAGTTGCCGAGGCCGTCCGGGCCGAGCGCGAGCTGCGCGGGCCAGGCGATCTTCTTGTCGCCGACCATCACCGGGCCCGGCTCCAGCCGGTCCAGGCACTGCTCGACGATCCGCAGGGACTGCCGCATCTCCTCAAGCCGGATGAGGAAGCGGCCGTAGGCGTCGCAGGTCTCGGCGGTCGGGATGTCGAATTCATACGTCTCGTAGCCGCAGTACGGGTCGGTCTTGCGCAGGTCGTGCGGCAGCCCGGCCGAGCGCAGGATCGGTCCCGTGGCGCCGAGCGCCATGCAGCCGGCCAGGTCGAGATAGCCGACGTCCTGCATACGGGCCTTGAAGATCGGGTTGCCGGTGGCGAGCTTGTCGTACTCCGGCAGGTTCTTGCGCAGGGTCTTCAGCAGCTCGCGCAGATGGTCGACGGCGCCCGGGGGAAGGTCCTGGGCGAGGCCGCCGGGCCGGATGTACGCGTGGTTCATGCGCAGGCCGGTGATCAACTCGTACGCGTCGAGGATCAGTTCACGATCGCGGAAGCCGTAGATCATGATCGTGGTCGCGCCGAGTTCCATGCCGCCGGTGGCGATGCAGACCAGGTGCGAGGAGAGCCGGTTGAGCTCCATCAGCAGGACGCGGATGATGTTCGCCCGGTCCGGTACGTCGTCCTCGATACCCAGCAGCGACTCCACGGCGCGGCAGTAGGCCGTCTCGTTGAAGAACGACGTCAGGTAGTCCATGCGCGTGACGAAGGTGGTGCCCTGCGTCCAGTTGCGGAATTCGAGGTTCTTCTCGATACCGGTGTGGAGATAGCCGATGCCGCAGCGGGCCTCGGTGACGGTCTCGCCGTCGATCTCCAGGATCAGCCTGAGCACACCGTGCGTCGACGGGTGCTGCGGCCCCATGTTGACGATGATGCGCTCGTCGTCCGACTTGGCCGCGGTCTCGACGACCTCGTCCCAGTCACCGCCGGTGACGGTGTAGACGGTGCCTTCGGTGGTGGCACGGGGAGTTGCGTGGGGGGTGGTCATGAGTACGACCTCCGCTGGTCCGGCGACGGGATCTGGGCGCCCTTGTACTCGACGGCGATGCCACCGAGGGGATAGTCCTTGCGCTGCGGGAAGCCCTGCCAGTCGTCCGGCATTATGATCCGGGTGAGGGCGGGGTGGCCGTCGAAGATCAGGCCGAAGAAGTCGTAGGTCTCGCGCTCGTGCCAGTCGTTGGTCGGATAGATCTCGACCAGGGACGGCACGTGCGGGTCGCTGTCCGGTGCGGACACCTCAAGACGGATCAGCCGGCCGTGCGTCAGTGAACGCAGGTGGTAGACGGCGTGCAGCTCACGGCCCTTGTCGCCCAGGAAGTGGACGCCGGACACACCCGTACAGAGCTCGAAGCGGAGCGCCGGGTCGTCGCGCAGGGTCCTGGCCACCTGGACCAGATGCTCGCGGGCGATGTGGAAGGTGAGTTCGCCCCGGTCCACGACGGTCTTCTCGATGGCGTTGGCGGGGAGCAGTCCCTGCTCCTCCAGCGCGCCTTCGAGTTCGTCGGCGATCTCGTCGAAGACACCGTCGCGCCCGCCGTAGGGGCGGCTGGACGCGCCCGGCAGGGTCACGGTCCTGACGAGACCGCCGTAACCGCTGGTGTCGCCGCCGCCGGTGTCGGTGCCGAACATGCCCTTGCGTACGCCGATGACCTCGGAGGCCTGGCCGCGCGCGGACGGAACGCCGGCGTCGGCCGGCTGGTCGTTGTCCGGGGAACTCCCGGATCGCTGCTCCTCGCTCACCTGAGAAGCCCCTTCATCTCGATCAACGGCAGCGCCTTGAGCGCCGCTTCCTCCGCCTCGCGGGCGGCCTCCTCCGCGTTGACCCCGAGCTTCGAACTCTGGATCTTCTGGTGGAGCTTGAGGATGGAGTCCATCAGCATTTCCGGCCGCGGCGGGCAGCCCGGCAGGTAGATGTCGACAGGGACCACATGATCGACGCCCTGGACGATCGCGTAGTTGTTGAACATCCCGCCGGACGACGCGCAAACCCCCATGGAGATGACCCACTTGGGATTGGGCATCTGGTCGTAGACCTGCCTCAGGACGGGCGCCATCTTCTGGCTCACCCGTCCCGCGACGATCATCAAGTCCGCCTGGCGCGGCGAACCGCGGAAGACCTCCATGCCGAACCGGGCCAGGTCGTACCGGCCGGCGCCCGTCGTCATCATCTCGATGGCGCAGCAGGCGAGGCCGAAGGTCGCCGGAAAGACGGACGACTTGCGCACCCAGCCAGCGGCCTGCTCGACGGTGGTCAGCAGAAATCCGCTCGGCAGCTTCTCTTCAAGTCCCATTGGTTAGCCCCTCCGCGCCTTTAGTCCCATTCCAGACCGCCGCGCCGCCACACATACGCGTAGGCGACGAAGACGGTGAGCACGAAGAGCAGCATCTCCACGAGCCCGAAAAGCCCCAGTGCGTCGAAGGTGACGGCCCAGGGGTAAAGGAAGACGACCTCGATGTCGAAAATGATGAAGAGCATCGCCGTCAGGTAGTACTTGATCGGAAAGCGGCCACCTCCGGCCGGCGTGGGAGTGGGCTCGATGCCGCACTCGTACGCTTCGAGTTTTGCCCGGTTGTACCTTTTCGGGCCGATAAGCGTGGCCGCCACCACGGAGAAGATCGCAAACGCGGCACCGAGAGCGCCGAGCACGAGGATTGGCGCGTAGGCATTCACGCTCCTCGCTCCTTCCAGTCGTCCCTGACCGTTGGTCCTCAACCGAGCTTCTGTCTCGCCGCCCCACGAAGATCACGTGTATGTGAGGCAGTTCACAAGCCGGACTGTCCCGCATCCTATGCCTCCCGGTCTGTGATCTGCGACACGGGGTGGGACAAGGAGTTTGTGATCTCCACCACCCGACGATCGATCATGTTCCGGAAGGCCGGTCGATCTTCGAACGGGCAGCGTCCGATCGGTCACTTGAGGTAACAATGCGGAGAGTCACCGCTGGTCGGAGGCTATGCGGCTCTATCAAGACAACGCGGAGAGCGGCAAATTGGAGATGAACGCGGGCGGGTGATACACGCGCGGGCCACCCGCCAGGGGGAGGTCGCGGGACCGAGGTGGGCGGAGGGTGGCGGGGGTGTGAACGGGCGCGGACGCGGCCGGCCGGAGCGACCGGACGCGGACCGCGTGCACGTGTTCACGAGCGCGCGTCCGCGAGCCCGCGGCATTCCGCCCGGCATCCCGTCCGCCAATACGTCCGGCATTCGGTCCGGCATTCCGCGCGTTCACCGTTCTGTGACCTGCGCCACTGTGCTCAACCTTCTCGAAAGTGGGGCTTGGCCACCGAAGCGAACGGATGGTAGGCGGCGGGCAATCCGGGCGATTCACCGAAACCCTCTGATCACAGCCATGATCACGAGTGCCCCTTATGCCCGTTACGGCGTCAATAAGGGCCGCCGCTAAGCGGATTGATCTATTCCGAACGTAACTGTGGCGCAACACACGTTTCTTGAAGGGAACCCAAAAGCCCTGATAGCGATTGTCCTCATGTCCCACACCGCTCACATACCCAGCCACCGGAAGCCCCGCCGAGGCGCGTCGAAAACCGCGATCCGGTCCGGAGTTGCCGGTGGCGTCCTCAGCACCATCGCGCTGGCTGGTGCCGCCGCTCCGGCCAACGCCGAGCCGGTGACCGAGACCATCGAGATGCCCACGCTCACCTCCGGCATCGCGGGCGCTGTCGCGCAGTCCGCCGAGGCCACCCAGCAGGTCGCGGCCGACCTCGACCTCCAGGCACAGGAGAACGCCGCGGCGACCCACGCCGCGAAGGTCGCCAAGAAGACCAAGGCCGAAGCGGAGCGCAAGGCCGAGGCAGCGGCGAAGGAGAAGGCCGCAGAGGCCGCCCGCGCCAAGGCCGCGGCCGAGGAGCGTGCCTCACGCTCCGAGGAGCGGACGACGCTCTCCGCCCCCTCAGGCTCCTCCTCGGGGGCCTCCCAGGGCACCACGCAGGCGACCGGCTCGGCGGCGGCCGTACTGGCCTTCGCGCGCGCCCAGGTCGGCGACGCGTACGTCCTCGGCTCCAACGGCCCCGACTCATGGGACTGTTCCAGCCTCGTCCAGGCCGCGTACCGCCAGATCGGCGTCGACCTGCCGCGCACCTCGCAGCCGCAGTCGACCTCCGGCACCCAGGTCTCCCTGGACAACCTCCAGCCCGGCGACATCCTCTACTGGGGCGGCGCGGGCAGCGCGTACCACGTGGCGATCTACTCCGGCGGCGGCAAGTTCATCGGCGCGCAGAACTCCGGTACGGGCGTCGTCGAGAAGACGCTGGACTGGGACCCGCCCACCGGCGCCGTCCGTCTTCTCTGACTTCTCCGGCCGACCGATGCCCCGGCGCACAAGGGCGGTTCGGGACCTGTGCCCCAACGGGCCCCGCGGACCTGACTGTTCGTGAGTGCGCCGGCGGCATCGCGGGCATCGGACAGGTATCTCCCCCCACCGCGCAGGAGGCACCACCGATGACCGTCAAGGGCGTCGACGTCGCGTCGTACCAGAGCTCGTCCTTCGCCACGAAGGGCCTCGCCTTCGCCATCGTCAAGGCCACCGAAGGCACCTCGTACATCAATCCCAGGATGACCGCGCAGGCCGCGCACGCGCGCGAGGCCGGACTGGTCGTCGGCTTCTACCACTTCCTGCGGCCCGGCAGCATGAAGGCACAGGCGAAGTACTTCGTGGACAAGGCCGGCGAGCGCGCGGGCGACCCGCTGTTCGCCGACTGGGAGGACGCGGACGTCTCGTGCGCGTCCAAGGACGCCTTCCTGGCGGAGGTCCGGCGGCTGCGGGGCACGAAGCACCGCGTCGGGCTGTACTGCAACCGCGACTTCTGGCTCAACCGCGACACCACGAGCGAGGCGGGCGACGCGCTGTGGATCGCGGACTACGTGACCCCGGGCAAGCCCCGTATCAAAGCCGCGTGGAAGTTCCACCAGTACACGGACACCCCGCTGGACACGAACCTCGGCAGGTTCGCCGACGCCGCCGCCCTGCGCACATGGGCCAAGGGCGACAGCGCGGAGTGAGCCGTTACGACTTGGGCGCGACCTTGCTCAGACCGTTGATGATGCGGTCCATCGCGTCGCCGCCCGTCGGGTCGGTCAGATTCGCCAGCATCTTCAGCGTGAACTTCATCAGCAGCGGATGCGTGAGCCCGCGCTGCGTCGCGATCTTCATGACCTTCGGGTTGCCGATCAGCTTCACGAAGGCGCGGCCCAGCGAGTAGTAGCCGCCGTAGGTGTCCTTGAGGACCCGCGGATAGCGCTGGAGCGCCATCTCGCGCTGCCCCGGGGTCTGCCGGGACTGAGCCTGCACGATGACGTCCGCCGCGATCTGGCCGGACTCCATGGCGTACGCGATGCCCTCGCCGTTGAAGGGGTTGACCAGGCCGCCCGCGTCACCGACCAGCAGCAGGCCCTTGGTGTAGTGCGGCTGCCGGTTGAAGGCCATCGGCAGCGCGGCGCCGCGGATGGGCATCGTCATATTCTCGGGCGTGTAGCCCCAGTCCTCCGGCATCGAAGCGCACCACGCCTTGAGCACCTCGCGCCAGTCCAGCTCCCGGAACGCGGACGACGAATTGAGAATGCCCAGGCCGACGTTGGACGTGCCGTCGCCCATGCCGAAGATCCACCCGTAGCCGGGCAGCAGCCGGTCCTGCGGCCCGCGCCGGTCCCACAGCTCCAGCCACGACTCCAGGTAGTCGTCGTCGTGCCGGGGCGAGGTGAAGTACGTACGGACCGCGACGCCCATCGGCCGGTCCTCGCGCCGGTGCAGCCCCATCGCGAGCGAGAGCCGCGTGGAGTTGCCGTCCGCCGCGACGACGAGCGGGGCGTGGAAGGTGACGGGCGTCTTCTCCTCGCCCATACGGGCGTTGACGCCGGTGATCCGGCCGGTGCGCGGGTCGACGATCGGCGCGCCGACGTTGCAGCGCTCGTGCAGCCGCGCGCCGGCCTTCTGCGCCTGCCGGGCCAGCTGCTCGTCGAAGTCGTCGCGCTTGCGGACGAGTCCGTAGTCCGGATAGCTGGCCAGATCGGGCCAGTCGAGCTGGAGCCGTACACCGCCGCCGATGATCCGCAGCCCCTTGTTACGGAGCCAGCCCGCCTCTTCGGAGATGTCGATGCCCATGCCCACCAGCTGCTTGGTGGCGCGCGGGGTGAGCCCGTCGCCGCAGACCTTCTCGCGCGGGAACGCGGTCTTCTCCAGGAGCAGCACGTCCAGGCCCGACTTGGCGAGGTGGTACGCCGTGGTGGAACCGGCCGGGCCGGCCCCGACGACGATCACGTCCGCGGTGTGTTCGGAGAGGGGCTCGGTCACAGCGGGATCTCCCGAAGCTCGTGGCACCCGGCGGGCGGGTCCCGTTCATGGCGTACCGACGGCTGTGGACATGTTCGGCACTGGACAGGTGCAGTCTATGGGTGCGTACAGATCGACAAGTTGAAGGGCTGCCCACGTGAACGACATCACCCGACCGGTCCCCGTCGTGCGGCTCCGTGTTCCCGCCGAGGAGGACGCGCGCCACTGGCACCGGCTCTTCGACGATCCGGACGTGATGGAGTTCCACGGCGGCCCCGCGCCGCTCGCCGAGTACGAGGAGTTCACCGCCCGCCAGCGCCGGCACGCCGCCGAACTCGGCTTCTGTCTCTGGACGATGCTCGACGCGAACGACGAGGTCATCGGCTTCACCGGCGCGCAGCCCTGGCCGCACACGTCGTTCGGCCCGGTCGGCGAGATCGAGATCGGCTGGCGGCTCGGCCGGGCGCACTGGGGCAAGGGGTACGTGACGGCCGCCGCGCACGCGACGCTGGAGCGAGTACGGGCGGCGGGCGTCCCCACCGTCGTGGCGATGGTCGACGCCCGCAACGAGCGCTCGGTCGCGGTCACCCGGCGCCTGGGCATGGAGCTGGAGGAGACGTTCATGACGCCGGTCGGGAAGCGGAAGGCGTACCGCTTCCGGCTCAGGCTTGAGCGACCTTGACGCCCCGGTGCAGTGCCACGACCCCGCCGGTCAGATTCCGCCACGCGACCTTCGACCAGCCGGCCTTCTGGAGCAGACCGGCGAGAGCCGGCTGGTCGGGCCAGGCGCGGATGGACTCGGCGAGGTAGACGTACGCGTCCGGGTTGGAGGACACGCTCCGTGCCACCGGCGGCAGCGCGCGCATCAGGTACTCCGTGTAGACGGTCCGGAAGGGCTCCCACGTCGGCTGCGAGAACTCGCAGATCACGACCTGCCCCCCGGGCTTGGTCACCCGGTACAGCTCACGGAGCGCGCCGTCCGTGTCATGGACGTTGCGCAGGCCGAAGGAGATCGTGACGGAGTCGAAGACGTCGTCCCGGAAGGGCAGTTTCGTCGCGTCCCCGGCGGTCAGCGGCAGCCACGGGTGGCGCTTCTTGCCCTCGCGCAGCATGCCGAGCGAGAAGTCGCACGGCACGACGTAGGCGCCGGTGGCGGCGAAGGGCATCGACGAGGTGGCGGTGCCCGCGGCGAGGTCGAGGATCTTCTGCGCGGGGCGGGCGTTCACCGCTCTCGCGACCTCCTTGCGCCAGAGCCGCGCCTGCCCCAGGGACAGCACGTCGTTGGTGAGGTCGTACTTGGCCGCCACGTCGTCGAACATCGAGGCGACTTCGTGCGGCTGCTTGTCCAGGGAGGCTCGGGTCACCCGTCCATTGAAGCAGTACGCCCCCGGCGCGGGCTCAGAGCCTGTCGGGTGGCCTTCGATCGGATAGCGGACGCGGTCTGGTGCGTGCGATTCCAAGGCGCCGGGATGCCCTCGTAGCGGAGCTACCAGGGCATCCCGGCAACGCGGGAAGCGTGCGTGCCAGGACGTGGACGCCCGATCAGAGGCCACCCGACAGGCTCTCAGGCACGTCGGTGGACGAGGCGCCCGTCGAGGACGGTGGCCACACAACTGGCCGCGCCCGCGCGCGCCAGCGCGGCGTACGGGTCACCGTCGGCCGACAGACCGGGAACGTCGAAGACGGCGAAGTCGGCCTGTCGGCCCTCGAAGTCCAGCGGCGGCAGTACGAAGGCGTCCTCGACCGGTCTGCCGCCCGCGAGAGGATCCAGCGCCGGCGGGCCCTGCGGGTCCTCGAACCGCTCATCGAAGCCGAGTCCCGAGCGCGCCACCGCGTCCGCCACCGTCTCGCGCCGGAGCCTCCCGGCGACCGCGACGGTCCCGTGCGCCAGCATCCGCCGCACCCCGCGCCGGGCACTGGCGCCCCAGCGGCTCTCGGTCATCTCCAGCGCGGCGAGCGCGGCGCCGGTGAGCGGCTCGGTGCCCAGTTCGTCGGCCTCGCGCGGGTCCGGGTGGTAGGCCTGCTCCAGCAGTTCGGGACCGTACGGATTGCACAGCCCGGGGGTGAGGACGCCGGGCCACCGTCGTACCCGGGCGGCGGGGCGCGCCGCCGCCAGTTCCTCGTACGGGCCGACGGCCTCGATGCTCCGGCCGTCCACCAGGACGGCGCCGCCCGGCACGGGCGCCCGCCCGGCGCCGGGCAGCAGCAGGTCCGCCCGGTGAATCGTCAGTGCCACGCGGTCAGTTGGCGTCGAGCAGCTTGAGTTCGGGGTGGGCCGTACCGCCCGCGATCGCCGTGGAGGAGATGTGCGAGACGACGCGCTCGTCGACCGGGTCGTTCGCCGGGTCGTTGTGCACGACGAGGTGCTCGTACGTCGTGGCGCGCTGCGCGGGCACCCGCCCCGACTTGCGGATCAGGTCGATGATCTCCAGCCGGTTGGAGCGGTGCCTGGCGCCCGCGGAGGAGACGACGTTCTCCTCCAGCATGATCGAGCCGAGGTCGTCCGCGCCGTAGTGCAGGGAGAGTTGGCCGACCTCCTTGCCCGTGGTCAGCCAGGAGCCCTGGATGTGCGCGACGTTGTCGAGGAAGATCCGGGCGATGGCGATCATCCGCAGGTACTCGAAGAGCGTGGCCTGCGTCTGCCCCTTCAGCTTGTTGTTCTCCGGCTGGTAGGTGTACGGGATGAACGCCCGGAAACCGCCCGTCCGGTCCTGCACGTCGCGGATCATCCGCAGATGCTCGATCCGCTCGGCGTTCGTCTCGCCCGTGCCCATGAGCATCGTGGACGTCGACTCGACGCCGAGCCCGTGCGCGGTCTCCATGATCTCCAGCCACCGCTCGCCGGACTCCTTGAGCGGTGCGATCGCCGTACGCGGCCGGGCCGGCAGCAGTTCGGCGCCGGCGCCCGCGAAGGAGTCGAGACCGGCCGCGTGGATCCGGCGGATGGCCTCCTCGACGGTGACGTCGGAGATCCGGGCCATGTGCTCGACCTCGGACGCGCCGAGGGAGTGGATGACCAGCTGCGGGAACGCGGCCTTGATGGCGCCGAAGTGCTTCTCGTAGTACTCCACACCGAAGTCGGGGTGGTGTCCGCCCTGGAACATGATCTGGGTGCCGCCGAGTTCGACGGTCTCCGCGCAGCGGCGCAGGATGTCGTCGAGGTCGCGGGTCCAGCCCTTCTCGGTGTCCTTGGGGGCCGCGTAGAAGGCGCAGAACTTGCACGCCGTCACGCAGACGTTGGTGTAGTTGATGTTCCGCTCGATGATGTACGTCGCGATGTGCTCCGTGCCCGCGTACCGCAGACGGCGCGCGCTGTCGGCGGCGGAGCCGAGCGCGTGGAGGGGCGCCGAGCGGTAGAGGTCGAGCGCCTCTTCGGGGGTGATCCGGCCACCCTCGGCAGCGCGGTCCAGGACAGACTGCTGGTCGGCCTTCTCGGTCACCGGGGCGTCACCTTTCGGCGGTGTATCAGTGGATCTACGGACCGATCCAGCGTACGCCAGGGCCTGAGGGCCGTGTCCGACAGATCCCGCCCGGCGCGCGACGCCCGGCACGGCCCTACCTCTTCTTCAGGGTGCCGGTCGGGTTGCCCGCGGCCTCCTCCTTCGAGACGAAGCGCAGATCTCCCTCGTCGGTGAGCGTGAACGTCAGCGCGGCGGCCTCCGTGGTCGTGCACAGCCCCGCCTCGCCGGCCCGGTCGGGATCGGTCGACTCCGAGATCCGGATCTCCTTGGCGGTGGCGGACACGAGCGTGCCCACGCCGTAGCACTTGGCCTCCACACCGAGGAGCGAGAGAAAGCTGGTGGAGCGCAGGACCTTGTCGCCCTTGGCGCCCGCGGTGATCTCGACGGTGTAGTCGCCGTGCGGCAGCCCGTTCTCCTCGGTCGTCGGCCCCTTCCACGTGCCGACGAACTCCTCGGGCACATCCGCGACCGCGCCGGTGGCGGCGTCGTTCGGGGCCGACGTGCCCGGCTTCGGGCCGGCTCCCGCCGAGTCCTTCGCGTCGGAGTCCGAGAACTGGTCGACGAGCATCGTCCCGGCCAGCGCGACGGCGGCCAGCGCGCCCGCCACGGCGAGGGCGACGGTGCAGCTCACCCTGCGGCGACGCGGCCCGGCCCGTCCTGCGGTGACCGAGAGGGACATCCGGGGGTCGTGGGTGTCCTGCGTGTCCTGGGGGCTGCCGCCTGCCGTACGGGGTCCGGGCAGGCCAGCGGGGCGGGCCTGCGCGTCGTAGGTGGGAGCGCCGAACTCACCGAGCGGCGGCGCCTGGTGGGCCGCGGTCGGCGGATGACCCGCCGTGGGCGGGTGTCCGGCCGTCGGCGGGGGCGTGTCGGGGCCCGGGGGCGTGGGCCAGTGCACCGGCTGCCCGGGAGCGCTCCGTACGGGCTGCGCAGCCTCCAGGTCCAGGAGCTGTACGGCCGCCCGGCTGACCTCGCGCACCAGGGGGTCCGGCAGCCAGCCGGCGTCCACCAGCGCGACCGCCCCGCCGGGGGCGGGCGTCAGCCGCGCGGCGACCTCCGCCGGGGCGGGCCGCGCGGCCGGGTCCTTGGCCAGGCAGTGCGCGACCAGGTTTCTCAAGTCACCGTCCAGGGCGCTGAGTTCGGGCTCCTCGTGGACCACCTTGTAGAGCAGCGCGGCGGAGGAGTCACCGGGGAAGGGGCTCACCCCGGCGGCGGCGTACGCGAGCACCGCGCCCAGCGAGAAGACGTCGGCCGCGCCCGTGACGCCCTTGCCGAGTATCTGCTCGGGCGCCATGTAGCCGGGCGAGCCGACGGAGACGCCCGTGGAGGTGAGCGAGGCGGTGCCGTCGGTGGCACGCGCGATGCCGAAGTCGATGAGCCGGGGCCCGTCGAGGGCCAGCAGGACGTTCGACGGTTTGACGTCGCGGTGGACGAGGCCCAGTTCGTGGACCGCGCCCAGCGCCTCGGCGAGCCCGGCTCCCAGCGCCCGTACCGTCACCGCGGGCAGCGGGCCGTGGGCGGCCACCGCCTGGGTCAGGGAGGGGCCCGCGACATAGCCGGTGGCGACCCAGGGCGTGGCCGCCTCCGGGTCGGCGTCGAGCACCGGCGCCGTCCAGGCGCCGCCGACCCGGCGGGCCGCCGCCACCTCGCGGCGGAACCGGGCCCGGAACTCCTCGTCCAGCGCGAAATGCGGATGGATGACCTTCACGGCGACCGTCCGGCCGCCCTCCGACCTGGCCAGATAGACCCGGCCCATACCACCGGCGCCGAGCCTGCCCAGCAGCCGGTACGCGCCGATGGTGCGAGGCGCGTCCGCGTCGAGCGGCTGCATCCCGTCCCCTCCCCCGTTCGGTGTGTGTCCCGCCCACCTTCTCAGGACCACCTTCTCAGGACGGGAGCAACTCGACGTGCGGGTCGGCGGGATAGCCGGTCGTGGGTCCGGTGCGGCGCGCGAACTCCCGTACGCCCGCGAGCTGGTCGGGCCCGAAGCGGAAGTCGAGCGTCGTGAAGTAGCGCTCCAGCAGCTCCGCGTCGAAGGTCTCCCAACGCGCCGCCTGCTCCGCGACCTTGGTGACCTCCTCCAGCGACACGTCACGGGAGGCGAGGAACGCCTGATGCACCAGGTGTACGGTCTCCGGCTCGCGCGCCAGGTACTCCTTGCGCGCCGCCCACACCGCGAAGACGAACGGGAGCCCCGTCCAGTCCTTCCACATCTGCCCGAGGTCATGAACCTGGAGCCCGAGGCGCGGCGCGTCGTGCAGCGAGGCGCGCAGAGCCGCGTCGCCGATCAGTACGGCCGCGTCCGCCTCCTGCATCATCAGCCCGAGATCGGGCGGACACGTGTAGTAGTCGGGGGTGACCTCGTACTTCTCGGCGAGCAGGAGCTGGGCGAGCCGTACGGCGGTGCGCGAGGTCGAGCCGAGGGCGACGCGCGCCCCGTCGAGTTCTTCGAGCGGCACCTGCGAGACGATCAAGCAGGACATGACGGGACCGTCGCAGCCGACCGCGAGATCGGGGAATGCGACGAGGTCCTCGGCATTGCGGAGGAATTCGACCACGGTGACGGGACCGATATCGAGATCTCCGCGTACAAGGCGCTCGCTGAGCTTCTCCGGGGTGTCCTTCGTCAGCTCAAGATCGAAGAGAGCACCTGTTCTGCCGAGGCCCCAGTAAAGGGGGAGGCAGTTCAGGAACTGGATGTGACCGACGCGCGGCCGGACGCGGGGGTGATCGCTTCCGCCCGCCTCGCCGCCTGCTGTGCTTTCAAGGGAGCTGTCCACACCGCGAGGCTAGACCCGCGATGATGCCGGGGCCGCTCGGGGGGTGCCGGACGGGGGTCCGCACGGGGGTCCGCACGGGCCTCCTTCGCACGTCAGAAGCCCCGCCACGTCAGCGCGCCGGGGCTCTCTTCAGACGTCCGGGTGAGCTGATCTTTCGGTGATCTTTCCCCTACCGCTGGCCATGAGGTGCGTGCTAGGCTCGACGCAAGTTGCAGTTTGGTTTCCCTTGCAGTACAGAGCCTGCGGAGCATGTGACCCGCAGGCTTTTGTAGTTTTCAGACTTGTTTGCAGGTTCTGGAGCAGGGCAACCCTTTGGCCCAAGGAGGGCTTATGGCTACCGGAACCGTCAAGTGGTTCAACGCTGAAAAGGGCTTCGGCTTCATCGCCCAGGACGGCGGCGGCCCGGATGTCTTCGTCCACTACTCCGCGATCAACGCGACCGGATTCCGCTCCCTTGAGGAGAATCAGGTCGTGAACTTCGACGTCACCCAGGGCCCGAAGGGCCCGCAGGCGGAGAACGTAACCCCGGCCTAGTTGCCCGGGTCGGAAGATCGCGCACGGAAATAAACAAGCAGTATCAAGGAGCCCTGTCCCCGCACGCCCAGTGCGGGGAGCAGGGCTCCTGCCCTTTGTCCGTGCGGCGTTACGCGTACAGCTCGTCGATCTCGGTCGCGAACTCCTCCACGACCGCCGCCCGCCGCACCTTCAGCGACGGCGTCAACTGCCCACTCTGTTCGGTGAAGGAGACGGGCAGCACCCGGAAGCGGCGGATCGACTCGGCCCTGGACACCAGCCGGTTGGCCTCGTCGACCGCCCGTTGCAGCACGGCGAGCAGCTCCTCGTCCACGACCAGTTCGGCCCGCGACAGGCGCTCCTTCTTCTTCATCTGGCACCAGTGCGCGAGCCCGTCCGCCTCAAGGGTGAGCAGCGCCGTGACGAACGGGCGGTTGTCGCCGAGCACCACGGCCTGGCCGATCAGCGGATGGGCACGCAGCCAGTCCTCCAGCGGGGCCGGGGCGACGCTCTTGCCGGCCGAGGTGACGATGATGTCCTTCTTGCGGCCGGTGATGGTGAGATAGCCCTCGTCGTCGAGCGCGCCCAGGTCGCCGGTGGCGAACCAGCCGTCGTCCAGGGCCGGTACGGGCTCGCGGTGCTCCATGTCCCAGTAGCCGGTGAACACTTGGCCGCCGCGCAGCAGCACCTCGCCGTCGTCGGCGATCCGTACGGAGGTGCCGGGCAGCGGCCAGCCGACGGTGCCCAGGCGGGGTTTGAGCGGAGGCGTGACCGTGGCGGCGGCCGTGGTCTCCGTCAGGCCGTACCCCTCGAAGATCGTGATCCCCGCGCCCGCGTAGAAGGCGGCGAGCGGGCGCCCCAGCGGGGAGCCGCCGCAGATCGCCTGCACCACCTTGCCGCCGAGCGCGGCCCGTATCCGCCGGTAGACCAGCGGGTCGTAGAGCGCGCGGGCGGCCCGCAGGGGCAGCGCCGGGCCGGGGCCCGTACCGTCCGCGGCGGCCTCGACGGCCGTCCCGTACCGCCGCGCGATCCTCGCGGCGCGGTCGAAGGACGCGGCGCGGCCCAGCTTCTCGGCGGTGGCGCGGCCAGTGTTGAAGACCTTCTCCAGGACGTACGGGATCGCCAGCAGGAACGTGGGCCGGAAGCCCGCGAGATCGGCGATGAGGTCGTCGGTGCGCAGTGACGGCGCGTGCCCGAGCCGCACCCGCGCGCGCAGACAGCCGACCGAGACCATGCGCCCGAAGACATGGGAGAGCGGCAGGAAGAGCAGCGTGGACGCGGGCTCCTTGCTCACCGACTTGAAGACGGGGTGGAGCAGTTCGATGCAGTTGTCCACCTCCGCGAAGAAGTTGGCGTGAGTCAGGACGCAGCCCTTCGGGCCGCCCGTGGTGCCGGAGGTGTAGACGAGAGTCGCGACCGACTCGGGCGAGAGCGCGGCGCGGCGCTCGTCGAGTTCCGCGTCGGGTACGTCGGCGCCCGCCGCGCGCAGCGTGTCGACGGCGCCTGCGTCGAGGGTCCACAGGCTTGCCAGGTCCGGCAGTTGCTCGGAGGCGATCAGCCGGGCCTGCTCCTCGCTCTCGGCCACGCAGGCGACGGCGCCCGAGTCCTGGAGGATCCACCGCGCCTGGAAGGCGGATGAGGTCGGGTAGACGGGGACGGTGACGAGACCGGCCGCCCAGGCCGCGAAGTCGACGAGCGTCCACTCGTAGGTCGTACGGGCCATGATCGCGAGCCGGTCGCCGGGCCGCAGCCCCTCGGCGATCAGCCCCTTGGCGACGGCGCGGACCTCGTCGGCGAAGACCGCGGCGGTGACGTCCCGCCAGCGGCCGTCCGCGTCCTTACGGCTGAGGACGGCGTCGTCCGGGGCGTACCGGGCGTTGTCGAAGGGGATGTCGGCGAGCGAGCCGTCGGGGACGGGCGGCACGAGGGGCGGTACGGAGACCTGCCGTACGACTCCGTCCACCCAGAGCTTCTCGGGCTCGGGGTGCGCCGGCGCGGGCGACGGTGAGGCGGGTGCGGAACCGGGAGCGGGCGACGGTGAGGCGGGCGCGGGAGTGGGCTCGGAGGGAGGGGCCGGCAACTGCCAGGGCTCCCCCGACGGCACGGACCGCGCCGGTGACCCCGCGTCATCGGCGGGCACGTCTGCGGACACGCGCTGTTCCCTCATCTCTGCACGGAGCGTGGGGCTCCGGTCCGGCGAGTAAAGCCGCCCCCGGTCGCGAAATCAAGACAGCGACGCGCCGCCGGGCTCCGCGCCCACCACCGGGGGCCAACTACCGCCGTGTCACTGGCGAGTTGCCGGCGAGTTGCCCGCAGGCCAGCGTTCGCCGTCCAGCAGCCCTCCCAGCCCCGTCCAGGCGAAGTTCATCAGCGTCGACGCCGCCTCCTTGGCCGTGACGTCCGGCGTCTCGTTCGCCCACCCGGCCATCGCCTCGGCGGCCCCGACCAGCGCCTGGGCAACGCCGACGACGTCCCGGTCGCCGAGGTCCGCCAGATCGGGCGACGCGGGCGTCGTATGGGCCGCCTCCCGGAGCAGACCCGTGACGAAGGAGACCAAGTCCTCGCGCATTCCGGCCACTTCGGCGGCGAACTTCTCCCCGTGCGTACGGGCCTGCCGGTGCAGCACCGACCAGGCGTCGGGGTGCTCCGCGGTGTGCGCGAAGAACGCGGTGAGCCCGGCCCACAGCCGCTGGTCGGGCGCGAGCCCCGGCTCGACGACACCGTCGCGTACGGCCGCGAGGAGCGCGTCGGCCTCGCGGCGGATGCACGCCGTGAACAGCTCCTCCTTGGAGTTCAGATACAGATACACCAACGGCTTGGAGACTCCGGCCAGTTCGGCGATCTCATCCATCGACGCCGCCCGGTACCCCCGCTGCCCGAATGTCGCCACGGCGGCGTCCATCATCTGCCGCTCGCGCACCTCGCGCGGCATCCGTCTGCTTCTGCCCGCGCCTGCGGAACCCACCTGGTCTTCCCCTCACCCCACGTGCCCCCCGAACCGGCGTAAGCCTACGGTCAGAGCCCGCGCTCGATCGAGTCGAGCAGACGTTCCCCGGCCTCTTCCGCCAGGGGGACCGTCGATCAGCAGCACGGACAGGCCGTGCACGGCGGACCAGACGACGTACTCGGCGCCGGGCCGCCGTTCGGCGGGCAGCGCGCCGGGCCCGGCCGCGGCATCGCCACCGGTGTCCGCCAGGTCGCTGGTCATGAACGCGGCCCGGAACAGGCCGGGTTGGGCCTGGGCGAAGCCCACGTAACCGAGAACGAGCGCGCGCAACCGGGCACGGGCAGCCCGCTCGTCGTCCCTGCCGGCATCCCGCACGCCGCCGCCAACGCCAAGGCCGCCTGACGCACCGCCGCGAGCAGGGCGCGGCGGTCGGCGAAGTGGCGGTACGCCGCGTTGGGAACCACCGCCCCCGCGCGGCGCATGGCCTCGCGCAGCACCACCGCATCCGGGCCTCCCTCGCGGGCCAGTTCGACCCCGGCCCGATGAGCGCGTTGCGCAGATCGCCGTGCCGGTAGGTCTCCTGTTTCGGCGTACCAGACTCGGTTCCGGACCGAGCAGCCATCACCACTTCCTTCCCCTGCACACGGCAGCCGTGGACCGCAGGATGTGGACGCCATACACAACTCTCCGGGGTAACCATGCGGAACGCGGGAGCTTCACCGCCGTCATGGGACCGTCCTGATCCGGCAAGTCGACGCTGCTCCAGTGCGCCGCCGGGCTCGACCGGCCCACCTCTGGGCGAGCGTTCATCGACGGGACCGACATCACGGAACTGTCCGAGACCCGGCTCACCGAGCTGCGCCGGAGTTCAACCTGCTGCCGTCCCTCACCGCCGCGCAGAACGTCGCCATGCCGCTGAGGCTGGCCGGCCGCGCGCCGGACCGTGAGGCCGTACGCGAGGCCCTCGCCCAGGTCGGACTGGCCGACCGCGCCTCCCACCCGCCCGGCCGTGCTCTTCGCCGACGAGCCCACCGGGGCACTCGACCTCAGTACGGGGCGCGAACTGCTCCGCAGCCTGCGGAAGTTGGTGGACAGCCCCGAGGACAGCGGCCTGGCGACCGTGGTGATGGTCACCCACGACCCGAACGCCGCCGCGTACGCGGACCCGTCTTCCTCGCCGACGGCGCCCCCGCCTCCGAACTCGCCTCCCCCACACCGGAGTCGGTCGCCGCCCGCCTGACCGAACTGACTGCGCCGCGCCGGCACACGAACGACCACGAGAAGACGGCGTCCCCGGCCGAGAGACCGGGGGCGCCGCCAGGATGTAGAAGCCGTCGCCGGCCCACCGGACTACGCGGCGGCCGGGACCAGCGCCTGGCCGACGACTTCGTTACTGCATCTTGGGCTGCACGTTGAACACGGAGGAGTTGCCCGAGAACGGCAGGGGTGGGACATGGCGAAGCCAAAACGCGTTGGAATCTACGTCCGGATCAGCAGGGACCGCAAAGGCCAGGAGCTGGGCATCAAGCGGCAGGAGCAGGCATGCCGCGAGTTGTGCGAACAGCGCGGCTGGTCCGTGCACAAGGTCTACCCGGAGAACGACACGTCGGCGTCGACGACGAGCCGGAAGAGGCGACCTCAATACGCCAAGATGACGCGGGACGCGAAGGCTGGATTGATCGACGCGATCGTCGTGTACTCGATCGACCGCCTCACGCGCCGCATCGCGGAACTCACGAACTTCTTGGAAGAGCAGAAGGAACACGGCTTCCAGTTCGCCACCACCGAGGGCGAGGACACGTCCACGGCGTCGGGGCGCATGATCTTGACAATCAAGGGAGCCGTGGCCCAGCAGGAGACGGAACGCATGGCCGAGCGCATCAACGGGGCACTCCTCCAGCGGCGGGAACAAGGCAAGCCACACGCTGGCGGGAAGCGTCAGTTCGGATTCAAGGCCGATTCCCGCTTCCAGGAACTGGACGACCAGGAGACCGAACTCATCCAACTCGGCTACCAGATGCTCCTGCGGCAGAAGACCCCCGGTGACGTGAAGCGATTGTGGACCGAACGGAAGGCAACAACGCCCGAAGGGCGTGCCTGGACGATCCAGTCGGTCAAGCGGGTGTATCGGTCCCAACGCACTGGCGGCATCATCACGTACAAGGGACAGGACATCGGGGACAGCATCTACCCGAGCCCGCTCAAGCGGGAGGAGTGGCAGAACGTCCAAGCCGCTCTTGACAGGCGTGCAACACCAGCGGCTCAGGGCTCCGGCAAGCGCAAGCACGTCTACTCGGGATTCCTCAAGTGCGGTCACTGTCACTCGACCATGCGGGTCCAGTGGGCGACCATCCAGGGCCGCACCTTCCGCCGGACGTTCTGTCACTCCGGCCAGGGAGGCGTCAACGGCGCACTCGGGTGCGGAAAGGTCAGCCGGAAGTACGAGTGGATCGAAGAACGGCTGAACAAGGTGGTGGAGGCGGCTCTACTCGAATGCCGGCCGACACCGCCCCCGGCGCTGGACGAGGATCTGACGGACGAGATCAGGACTTTCGAAGAACGCATCCGGCTGCTCCGGCTTCGCTGGAAGGACGGGAAGATGGCAGATGACGACTACTTCGACTCTCTGACGCACCTTCGCGGCCAACTCCAGCAGCACCGGAGCCGGGAAGCCGCCGCCGTCGCGGGGGCACAAACTGAGACGGACGCCTTGGCTGTGTGGCGTGACGAGACCGAGGAGAATCTGGAGCGCCGACGGGCGGTCGTGGCAAGCGTCATCAACGAAGTCGCGGTCTACAGCATCGGGCGAGGACGCAGGAAACCACCTGAGATCGACTCGATCAAAATCACACCGGCCGGCGCAGCTCCGGCCGGACCGGAGAAGTGACCAACTCCAGCCGGTCGGCGATGTAGCTCTCCCCGACCGCCAAGGTGCGGGGCCCGTAGTCGCCCGGCAGCACCCGGCGGTCAAGTACAACAGCAATCCAGTCGGGCAGCGGTGCAGGCTCCCGTTCCATCAACCTGCACCGCCAAGCTCACGCAACTCGTCGCGGGCGAGCTCGCGGTTCTGCCGCTTGGTCTTCGGGCATCAGTGATCGCTCTCGCTCACGAGCGCACGTGTCGTTCAGCTCCCGATGCAGAGTTGGAAACCGTGCACGTACGTCTTCAGCCCATGGCACCTGTTTCGAGCCCAATCCCGGATCTGTAGTACCGATGCGATGCAGTGGCCTGGCTCCCTGACTGCGTCCGCGGCACGCGGCATCGTGAGGACTCTTCGGTCCTCCAAGTAGACGAGGACCCTCCCAGCGACGGCCCGTTGAGGAGGCGGTAGGTCGAAGTCGACACCCCCGAGCGGTGTGCTGAAGCCTTTGATTCGTCGCATGATCTCGAGAGCCTTCACCTTCGGCATCCTAGGTAGCACCACGAGGGTTGACTCAGATCTTGATGGAGCCTGACACCGGAGACGACCTCGCAGAGAATCTGAAGGCGATGCGAGCTGCTTGCCGACGATTCCTGAACGCCGTAGGGCCCAACGACCACTCGGAACATGTAAACGGGCTTTACGCAAGCGCCAGATTCGGTGCGGCGCTTGGTGAGCTTCGCGCGGTTTTCGGCATTCAGCTGGGTGTCATCGCTACCCGCTACAAGCTCGAACTGCCGGAGGATCTGGCGAACATCCTCCCCTCTTCAGATACCGACGACGCGTAGGCGACCTGCCGGTCCCGAATTGCGCATTGGCGCCCAACTCGGGACCGGGCTGACTGCCTGACAACCCCGAAAAACGTCGGCGGAGGAGCGGGTAAGTCGGTCTTGGTCGCTGTCACCGTCCTCCGAGCCGAGCGGCCAGGAACACCGCCGCCACCGAGGGGCGAACCGCGTACGTCGCACCCCCGCCCGCCTCAGGGGCCTCCCACCAGGAGAAGGGATAGCGCCGCCCGCTGTTGCCGTGTGCCCTGCTCATCCCGGACAGTACGCCTGCGATGCGGCGCGCCGGATCGAGGTCGTCCGACCCGGCAAGGGCCTTGGCCGCGAGCTCTGTGCAGTGGATCTCCCGGCCGGGGTTACGCAGCAGGTACTCGAACAACTGCAGGGCTTGTGGCGCCAGTTCAGCAACGAACACCGCGGCGCGCTCAAGGTCCTCGGGCCCCCATTCCAGACCGTAATGCCCCTCTCCGCCAGAGTGCCCGGCCCAGCGCGGATCAGTCTCAGTCAGATACACAGTCACATCCGTTCTCGTACAACGTCCTTGAGCGCTCCATTCTGACCGGCAGCCTGTCGGCACACGCCCGCTTGTCCCTGGACGAACGCAGCCGCCCGCACCCCCGGCAGAGCGGGGACGCGGGCGGCGTCTCTAAGCGTGGCGCTTACGCGGCGGCAGGGACAGCACCCTTCTGCTCCACCGCAGAGTTCTCGGACTCCTCGTCAATCGGCGAAGCGTGCACCGAGTTGTACTTGTCGCGGTCCAGGATGTTCTCCCGAGCAGCCACAATCAACGGCGCTACAACTTGACCTGCGACGTTCGTCGCCGTACGCATCATGTCCAGGATCGGGTCGATCGCGAGCAGCAGGCCCACGCCCTCCAGCGGCAGACCCAGCGTGGAGAGGGTCAGGGTCAGCATGACCGTGGCGCCGGTGAGACCCGCCGTGGCCGCCGAGCCGACCACCGAGACGAAGGCGATCAGCAGGTAGTCCTGGATGCCGAGTTGGACGTCGAAGATCTCCGCGATGAAGATCGCCGCCAGCGACGGGTAGATCGCGGCGCAGCCGTCCATCTTGGTGGTGGCGCCGAACGGGACGGCGAAGCTGGTGTACTCCTTCGGCACGCCGAGCCGTTCGGTCACCCGCTGGGTGACGGGCATGGTGCCCACCGAGGAGCGGGAGACGAAGGCCAGCTGGATCGCGGGCCAGGCGCCCTTGAAGAACTGGAGCGGGCTGACCTTGGCGACCGTCGCGAGGAGCAGCGGGTAGACGCCGAAGAGGACGATGGCGCAGCCGATGTAGACGTCGGCGGTGAAGGTCGCGTAGTCGCCGATCAGGTCCCAGCCGTAGTCCGCGATGGCGTAGCCGATGAGGCCGACGGTGCCGATCGGGGCGAGGCGGATGACCCACCACAGGGCCTTCTGGAGCAGTTCGAGCACGGCCTCGCTGAGGCTGAGGATCGGCGCGGCGCGGTCACCGAGCTTGAGTGCGGCAACGCCCGCGACGGCGGCCAGGAAGACGATCTGGAGGACGTTCAGCTCGGTGAACGGGGTGATGACGTCCGTCGGCACGATGCCGGTGAGGAAGTCGATCCAGGAGCCCGAACCCTCGGGCTTCGCGCCGTCCTTCGGGGTGAGGCCGGTGCCGGAGCCCGGGTTGGTGATCAGACCGATCACGATGCCGATGACGACGGCGATCAGTGAGGTGATCAGGAACCAGAGCAGGGTGCGCCCGGCGAGCCTGGCGGCGTTGTTGACCTTACGGAGGTTGGTGATCGACACCAGGATGGCGAAGAAGACCAGCGGGGCGACGGCCAGCTTCAGCAGCTGGACGAAGATGCCGCCGATCTTGTCGAGCGTGGTGTAGAGCCAGTTGATGTCCTGGCTGCGGGCGAGCCAACCGAGCAGGACGCCGATGACGAGACCGGCGACGATCTGGGCCCAGAACGGGACCTTGGGTATGGAGAGACCTGGGCCTGAACCGGCCGGCTTGTCGGCCTGGTCGGCCTTGCCGGTGGTGGCGGGCTCGGAATTCGCGGACACGGACACACTCCAGTTGGGCATACGGAGATACGGGGACGAGAGGGAAGGGGTGGAACTGGGGGGGGTGCGGCGCCCGTGCTTCAGAGGTGGCGCCGCCGCATGATGCCGATTCGGATCGGACGAGCGATCAGTGCGAGCGGCAACAGACCGCGGACATGCAGCGGCAGAGATCGACATGCAGGCGCGCCACGAGCGGGAGGCTCACGGCGTGATGGCGCACTGCTGTCTTCATGGCAGATACATTAACACCGGATCTTATGGATACTCAAAGGGCGGCTTTGAGGTATCGGTACGCGAAGATCCCGGACATGCCGAAGCCCCAGCCTGGAGGCGGCTGGGGCGTCGTGGATCGGGGGGCGCGGCGACCGACCAGGGTAGGGCGACCGGCAGGCGGGCGACCGGGGCGGGCCTGCGGCCTACTGCGTCGCGCCGTCCTCCTGCGCGCGGTTGGACTCCAGCTTGGCCTTCGCCGAGTCGACCTTGCCGACGAGCTGGGCCGACATCTCGTCGCGCTGCCTGCGCAGCAGGACGAAGCTGAGCGGCGCGGAGACGACGAGCGCGAGCAGCAGCACCCAGACGAAGTTGGAGTCCCCGAGGCCCTTGGGCAGGGCGCCGACCTGGACCAGGGTGGCGACGACGACGAAGCAGCCGACGAAGATGCCCAGGCGCATCGCGGTGTAGCGGAGCGTGGCGCTCGTTCTGGCGGCGGTCACAGCGGCCCTCTCTCCTCGTGGCGACGTACCCACCAGTGAAGCACGCCGTCCCGTGCCCTATCCGAGGGGGTGCAGCGGCAGCAGCATCGTGATGTCGTCGCGGTCGTCGCCGGGCGCCACCCGTATCGCGTCCGGCACCCGGCCCACCTCCTTGTAGCCGCACGACTCGTAGAAGCGGTCCACGCCCGTGCCGCCTCGGCAGGTGAGCCGTATCGCCTCGATGCCGTCGATACCGCGTGCGGCCTCCGCCGCCGCGTCCATGAGGTCGCGGCCGTACCCCTTGCCCTGGTGCCGCGGGTGGACCATCACCGTGTAGAGCCAGAGCCAGTGCCGCATCAGCCGGTGGGTGTTGTGGGTGAGGAAGACCGTGGCGGCCACGGCACCCTCCTCGTCCACCCCCACGAGCAGCCGGGTGCGGCCCTCGGCCATCGACACGAAGTGCCTGACCAGCTCCGCCCGTACGTCGTCCGGATTCACCGGCGGTACGAAGCCGACGGCGCCGCCGGCGTCGGAGACGTCCGCCCAGAGCGTGACGATGCCGTCGCGCAGGGCGCGGTCGACGGGCGGGTCCAGGATGAACGTAAGCGGCATTCCCTCACGGTAGCCATTACCCTCCCCCGCGCTCAAACCCGTTCCAGAACCCGAGAAGCCCCAGCTCCGCGAGCTGGGGCTGCTTCGAGGGACGTGTGCGGGGGTATGCCGCGGCGTACGTCAGAGCCGCATCGGCTGCGGCGACTCGCGCCTGGCCGCGTCCGGGCCCGGGTACTCCCGGATGATCTCGTAGCGGGTGTTCCGCTCGACCGGCCGGAAGCCGGCGTCGCGGATCAGGTCGAGCAGATCCTCACGGCCGAGCTTGTTCGGCGTGCCGTAGTTGTCCGCGTCGTGCGTGATCTTGTACTCGACGACCGAGCCGTCCATGTCGTCCGCCCCGTGCTGGAGGGCGAGTTGGGCGGTCTGCACGCCGTGCATCACCCAGAAGACCTTGACGTGCGGGACGTTGTCGAACAGCAGCCGGGAGACGGCGAAGGTCTTCAGCGCCTCGGCGCCGGTGGCCATCGTCGTACGCGCCTGGAGGCGGTTACGGACCTTGCCGTCCTGCATGTCCACGAAGTCGTGCTGGTAGCGCAGCGGGATGAAGACCTGGAACCCGCCGGTCTCGTCCTGGAGTTCACGCAGCCGCAGGACGTGGTCGACCCGGTGCCTGGGCTCCTCGATGTGGCCGTACAGCATCGTGCACGGGGTCTTGAGACCCTTCTCGTGCGCGAGGCGGTGGATACGCGACCAGTCCTCCCAGTGCGTGCGGTGGTCGACGATGTGCTGCCTGACCTCCCAGTCGAAGATCTCGGCGCCGCCGCCGGTCAGCGATTCGAGGCCGGCGTCGATCAGCTCGTCGAGGATCTCACTGGCCGTCAGCCCTGAGATCGTCTCGAAATGATGGATCTCGGTGGCCGTGAACGCCTTCAGCGACACCTCCGGAAGCGCCTCCTTGAGAGCCTTCAGCGAGCGCGGGTAGTAGCGCCAAGGGAGCGTCGGGTGGAGCCCGTTGACGATGTGCAGCTCGGTGAGGCTCTCGCCGCGCATCGCCGTGGCGAGCCGGACGGCCTCCTCGATCCGCATCGTGTACGCGTCCTTCTCGCCCGGCTTGCGCTGGAACGAGCAGTAGGCGCACGACGCGGTGCAGACGTTCGTCATGTTGAGGTGACGGTTGACGTTGAAGTGGACGACATCGCCGTTCTTGCGCGTCCGCACCTCGTGCGCGAGACCGCCCAGCCAGGCCAGGTCGTCCGACTCGTAGAGGGCGATGCCGTCCTCACGGGTCAGCCGCTCGCCGGCCCTGACCTTCTCCTCCAGCTCGCGCTTGAGCCCCACATCCATGACAGATGCAGTCATGCGGCGCCTCCCACTGTGTGTGTCATATGTCCGCCGAACGCCCAGTTATCAGGCGCCACCAACCGTACGCCTACGTTTCGTCGGGAAGTTCGCCGACCCGGTTCTCCCACTTGGTGGAGAGCACGATGGTCGTACGGGTCCGCGAGACGCCCTTCGTACTGCCGAGGCGGCGGATCGTCTTCTCCAGACCGTCGACGTCACCGGCGCGGACCTTGAGCATGTACGAGTCCTCGCCCGCGATGAACCAGCAGTCCTCGATCTCGCCCAGACCGCGCAGCCGGTGCGCGACGTCCTCGTGGTCGGCGGCGTCCGAGAGCGAGATGCCGATCAGCGCGGTGACACCGAGACCCAGCGAGGCCGAGTCGACGGTGGCGCGGTAGCCGATGATGACGCCCGCCGCCTCCAGCCGGTTGATGCGGTCGGTGACGCTGGGCCCGGAGAGCCCGACGAGCCGGCCGAGCTCGGCGTACGAGGCTCTGCCGTTCTCTCTGAGGGCCTGGATGAGCTGCCTATCCACGGCGTCCATATGCCTGAAGCCTTCCATTGTTCAGCAACGTCGCAAGTTGATATATGCAATCTGAGGCAGTGCGGTGGTACGGCGGTTCTACGCCGACTCCGGCCCGGTCGTCCGGGGCACTCCGGGATCCGGCTCCGGACCCGTACGGGAGCCGCCGAGCTCCCCCTCCCAGCGGCGGTACAGCCGGTGCGGCACCCCCGCCGCGTCCAGCACCCGCCCGGCGACGAAGTCCACCAGATCCTGGATGTGCGTCGCGCCCGCGTAGAAACCCGGGGACGCGGGCAGCACCACGGCGCCCGCGTCGTCCAGGGTCACCAGATGTCTGAGGGTCCCGCCGCCGAGCGGGGTCTCGCGGACGGCGACCACCAGCGCGCGTCGCTCCTTGAGCGTGACGCTCGCCGTGCGTTGCAGCAGGTCCTTCGACAGGCCGAGCGCGACACCGGCCACACAGGCGGTGGAGGCGGGGACGATCAGCATCCCCTTGGTCCGGTACGACCCCGATGACGGCCCGGCGGCCAGATCACCGGCGGCCCAGTGCCGTACGTCCGACACGTCGGGGGAGAAGGTGTCCGGCTTGCCGTCGGCACCCCTGGCCAGCCAGGTGCGCAGGTCCTCCCGCCAGTGCGCGTCCCGGAAGGAGATCCCCGTCTCGTCGAGGAGCGTGAGGCGGGACGCGCGGCTGACGATCAGATCGACGCTCTCGCCGGCGTCGAGCAGCCCGCGCAGCACGGCCGCCGCGTACGGGGTCCCCGACGCGCCGGAGACTCCGACGACCCAGGGCCGCCGGGGCCCCACCGTGCGCGGCTCGGCGTGCCGCTGGTCCTCGTGGTCCGATCCGGGTTTCACGCGTCCGACCCTATCCGGCGTCCGGAAGCAGGAACCGGGGACGGTACCTCGCGCGTTCCAGGTGTGGGAGCAGGACGACCCTTGGGGGGCGAGATGCCGGATTCATCCATCGACAGGAGCGCGGTGCGCCGCATCAAGGCGGCGGCCGTTCTGATGCTGGGCTGGCTGGGGCTGCTGTGGGTGCTGGAGGCGGTGGACTCATCGACCGGGTCGCTCCAGACGTACGGGCTGAGCCCGCGGGATCTGGGCGAGCTGCGGGATGTCATCCCGATGGCGTTCCTGCACCACGGCTTCGACCATCTCGCGGCGAACGCGGTGCCGCTGCTCGTGCTCGGCTTCCTCGCGGCGCTCAGCGGGATAGGCCACTTCCTGCGGGTGGTTCTCACGATCATGGTGGTCGGCGGGCTGGGTGTCTGGCTGACGGCCGCGGACAACTCCGTCACGGCGGGGGCGTCCGGCGTGGTCTTCGGGCTGCTCGGCTATCTGCTGGTCCGCGGCTTCGTCAATCGCCGCGCGGTGGACATCGTGGTGGGCCTGCTGGTCCTGGTGATGTACGGCTCGGCGCTGTGGGGTGTGCTGCCCACGAATCCGACGGTGAGCTGGCAGGGACATCTCTTCGGGCTGATAGGCGGCGTGATGGCGGCGTTCATGTTCCGCCGCCCCAAGCGCCAGGCCCCGGCGGGCGCGCTCATACCCTGACCGCCGGCGCCCGGGTATCCGTCGGGCCGGTCAGACGGACAATCCGCGTACAAGCAGGTCGAGCAGCGCGCAGATGAAGAGCGCCATCCCGATGAAGCCGTTGACGGTGAAGAAGGCCCGGTTGAGCCGGGACAGATCGTTCGGCTTCACGACCTGGTGCTCGTAGAGGAACGCGGCGGCGACGATCAGCAGGCCGATCCAGAAGAAGAGACCGGCGTCGGTGACCACGGCGTACCAGACCAGCAGCGCCGTCGTCACGGCGTGCGCGGCGCGCGCGCCGTACAGCGCGGCCGGGATGCCGAAGCGTGCCGGGACGGACTTCACGCCGTGGGCGCGGTCAGCCTCGACGTCCTGGCTGCCGAAGATCAGGTCGAAGCCGCCGATCCAGATGCCCACGGCGAGACCGAGGACGACCGCGTCCCACGACCACTCGCCGGTGACCGCGATCCACGCGCCGACCGGGCCCATCGCCTGGGCGAGACCGAGGATGGCGTGCGGGAAGTTCGTGAACCGCTTCCCGTACGGATAGACGACCATCGGCACGACCGCGACGGGAGAGAGCACCAGACAGAGCGGATTGAGCAGGGCGGCGGCGGCCAGGAACACCGCGAGGGCGACGAGCGCGCCCGTCCACGCGGAGCGCACCGACATCGCGCCGGTCACCAACTCCCGGTTCGCGGTACGGGGGTTACGGGCGTCGATCTCGCGGTCGATGATCCGGTTGCAGGCCATCGCGAAGGTCCGCAGGCCCACCATGGCGATCGTGACGAGCAGCAGCCGGCCCCAGTGGATGTTCCTGTCGAGCTGGAACATGGCGGTCAGCGCGGCGATGTACGCGAACGGCAGCGCGAAGACCGAGTGCTCGATCATCACCAGCCGCAGGAACGCCCGCGTTCTGCTGCCGGACGGCGCGGGCCCCGGCCCCGAGCGGCCCGGCAGTCCCGGCCTGCCCTGTCCGACCAGTCCGTCGGCTCCCTCGGCGGCGCTGCTCACAGGCCGTACTCCCTCCAACGCTTCGTCACCCGGTCCGCGGTCTCCGGGTCGGACTCGACCATCTCCGGCCAGCCGCCGTCGCGCGTGTACCCCTCCTCGGGGAGTTTGCGCGTGGCGTCGATACCGGCCTTGCCACCCCAGAACTGCTGGTACGAGGAGTGGTCGAGGTGGTCGACCGGACCCTCCACGACCGTCAGGTCCCGCGAGTAGTCGGTGTTCCCCAGCGCCCGCCAGGACACCTCGTGCAGATTGTGCACGTCGCAGTCGGCGTCCACGACGACGATCAGTTTGGTGAGCGACATCATGTGGGCGCCCCAGATGGCGTGCATCACCTTCTGCGCGTGTTTCGGGTACTTCTTGTCGATCGAGACGATCGCGCAGTTGTGGAAGCCGCCCGACTCCGGCAGGTGGTAGTCCACGATGTCGGGCACGATGATCTTGAGCAGCGGCAGGAAGAACCGCTCGGTCGCACGCCCCAGCGGCCCGTCCTCCGTCGGCGGCCGGCCGACCACGATCGACTGGAGCAGCGGACGCTCGCGCATCGTCACGCAGTCGATGGTCAGCGCGGGGAACGGCTCCTGCGGTGTGTAGAAGCCGGTGTGGTCGCCGAACGGCCCCTCGGGCAGCATCTCCCCGGGCTCCAGCCAGCCCTCGATGACCACCTCGGCGTTGGCGGGCACCTGGAGCGGCACCGTACGGCAGTCGACCATCTCGATCCGCTTGCCCTGTACGAAGCCGGCGAAGAGGTACTCGTCGATGTCACCGGGCAGCGGGGCGGTGGAGGCATACGTCACGGCGGGCGGACAGCCGAAGGCGATGGCGACGGGCAGCCGTTCACCGCGCCTGGCGGCGACCTGGTAGTGGTTGGCGCTGTCCTTGTGGATCTGCCAGTGCATGCCGATGGTGCGCTTGTCGTGCCGCTGGAGCCGGTAGAGCCCGAGGTTCCGGACACCGGTCTCCGGGTGCTTGGTGTGTGTCAGACCGAGGTTGAAGAAGGAGCCGCCGTCCTCGGGCCAGGTGAAGAGCGCGGGCAGCCGGTCCAGATCCACGTCGTCACCGGTGAGAACGACCTCCTGCACGGCCGCGCTGCCGGGCTTCACCTTCTTCGGCGGCACGTGCGTCATCGTGCCGAGCTTCCCGAAGGCCTCGCGTACACCCACGAATCCCTGCGGCAGTTCGGGCTTGAGCAGCCCGCCGATCTTGTCACTGATGTCGGTGTACGCCTTGAGCCCGAGCGCCTTGAGAAGCCGGCGGTCCGTCCCGTACACATTCATCGCCAGAGGCATGTCGGAGCCCTTGACGTTCTCGAAGAGAAGCGCGGGTCCGCCGGCCTTGTTCACCCGGTCCACGATCTCGCCGACTTCCAGATACGGATCGACCTCGGCCTTGACGCGCTTGAGGTCGCCGTCGCGCTCCAGTGCCCGGAGAAGCGAGCGAAGATCGTCGTATGCCATGCGCTCCAGTATCTGCTACTCGCTACCCTGGTCCTGTAACCGGGGCCACCGCTCCGTACTCGATCTCCACGCACAGGGGGACCGCCCATGCTTCGGGTGCTGATGATTCTGGTGCCGCTGGCTCTCAGCATCTATGCCTTCATCGACTGCATCACCACCGACGAGAAGGACATCCGTCATATCCCCAAGCCCATCTGGGCCATCCTCGTGCTGCTCTTCCCGCTGGTCGGGTCGATCGCGTGGCTGTTGGTGGGCCGGAAGCCCGGTACCGGCGCGGGGTCGGCGGGGCGGCGGGGCGGATGGGTGGCGCCGGACGACAACCCCGACTTCCTCAAGTCCCTTGAGGAGGACGGCAAGAAGACCGGCGGGAAGACGGGCGGGAAGGACGGCGTGAGCGACCGGGCCGCCAAGGACGAGACGGAGCCGGACACGGACGCCGTGGCCGAGCTGGAGCGGCGTGAGGCCGATCTGCGGCGCCGCGAGGCGGAGATCGAGCGCCGCGAGAAGGGCGGCAGCGCCGACGACGCCCCGCCGGCGGGCTGACTCCCGCTCCCACGGCGGACGACGAACAGCGGGGTGTGGGAGTTGAGGGACCATCGACTCGTACGTGCGTTTGAGTGTCCTCGATCGTGTGACTTGTCGGGGAACGTGGGAGCGAGATGAATTGGTGCTGCTCATAGTTGGTTCATGACGACACCACAGGTAGCGGAAGACGCCGGGCACGCCCGGTGGACCTTCCGTGTCCGCGTATCGTCCACCGCCCGCACTGTCCTCATGGCGGAATGGGACCGGTGCCGGTGGGTGTGGAACGAGTCCTGCGCCAAGTCCAGGCAAACCCACCTGTGGAACAAGACCCGGCCCGAAGGCATCGACAAGCGCACATGCGGTCCGGCCCAGCTCGACAAGATGCTGACTGAAGCCCGCACCAAGAACGCCTGGCTCCGTGAGGGAAGTTCGGTTCCCCAACAGCAGTTGATCCGCGACTTCGGCAAGTCCCGTACCAAGGCGCGGAAGGACATCGGGGTACGGCTGCCGGTGCGTCGGCGGGCCGGGATGCCGAGGTACAAGAAGAAGCGCGAAGCTCTCCCGAGCCTGAACTACACCAAGCGCGGCTTTCGGTTGAAGGACGGGAAGCTGCACCTGGCGGGCGGCATCAGCCTGACGGTGGTGTGGTCGCGGGAACTGCCGGCGGATCCATCCTCGGTGCGTGTGTACCAGGACAGCGTCGGGCACTGGTACGCGAGTTTCGTCGTTCCCGCCGCCGTTGAGCCGCTGCCCGCAACGGGTGCGGTGATCGGTATCGACTGGGGTGTGAGGGAGACGGCGACCACCACCAGCGACGCCCACGACCTCCCGCACGCCGGGCATGGCTGGAAGGCCGCCGCAAAGCTGTCCGGATACCAACGGATGATGACCCGCCGGAAGCCGGCGCGCGGGCAGGCCGGATCGAGGGGATACCGCCGGGCGAAGAAGCTGACGGCGAAGCTGCACAAGAAGGTCGCCCGGCAACGCCAGGACACAGGCCGCAAGTGGGCCAAGGGCGTGGTCCGCGACCACGACGCCATCGCGGTGGAGGACTTCAAACCGAAGTTCCTCGCCAGGTCGACCATGGCCAGGAAGGCCGCCGACGCGGCGATCGGCGCGACGAAGACGGCCCTTGTCGAGATGGGCCGCAAGCACGAACGGATCGTGCACCTGGTACACCCCGCGTACACCACCATGGACTGCGCACGGTGCGGAGCGAGAACCAAGCACGCACTGCCACTCTCAGAACGAACATATTCCTGCACCGTGTGCGGAGCCGTGTCCCCCAGGGACAAGAACTCCGCACACGTGATGCTGGTCCGGGCTGGTCTCAACCCGGCTGGTGCCGATCGCGGAAGACCAGACGGGGCGCAGCCCCCTCCGGCAGCGTGAGCCAGAAATCCCCGACCAACCCTGGACGGCGAGGAAACCCCTCCCCCCAGGGAGGGGAGGATTCAAACGCCCGCGTACGAGTGCTTTCCGGTGACGAAGATGTTGACGCCGTAGTAGTTGAACAGCCAGCAGCCGAAGGCGACCAGCGCCAGCGTCGCCGCCTTGCGGCCCTTCCAGCCCGCCGTGGCGCGCGCGTGCAGGTAAGTGGCGTACGCGACCCAGGTGATGAAGGACCAGACCTCCTTGGGGTCCCAGCCCCAGTAGCGGCCCCAGGCGTCGCCGGCCCAGATCGCGCCCGCGATGATCGTGAAGGTCCAGAGCGGGAAGACGGCGGCGTTCACGCGGTACGAGAACTTGTCGAGCGTGGCGGCGGCGGGCAGGCGCTCCATGACGGAGGACCACGCGCGGCCCACGGTCGCGCCCCGGGCGATCTTGGACTCGTACACGTCGCGCAGCAGGTAGAAGAGCGTGCCCACGGCGCCGAGATAGAAGACCGCGCCGCAGAAGATCGCGGTGGAGACGTGGATCCAGAGCCAGTACGAGTGGAGCGCCGGGACCAGCTGGTCGCTGTCGGTGTAGAGGACGGTCGTCGCGATGCCCAGATTGAGCAGGACCGTGGTGACCAGGGGCAGTCCGATCCAGCGGACGTTCTTCTTCGCGAGGAGGAAGGCGAGGTACGTGCCGACCGCCACCGTCGAGAAGGTGGTGGAGAACTCGTACATGTTGCCCCACGGCGCGCGCTGCACCGCCATCGCTCGGCTGATGACACCGACGGCCTCCAGCAGGAAGCCGAGGACGGTCATGGAGACGGCGATACGTCCGTACAGGTCGCCCTTGAGGGAATCGCCCGCGGCGCCGGGGCCGTCGGGTACGTCGCGGAGCCCGGCCGCCGAGCGTGTGATGACCTTGGGCCGCTCCAGGACGGCGGTGCCGCCGCCCTTCTCCTTCTCCGCCGTGCGCACCTCGACCGTGGCGGCGGCCTTCGCGCCGGCGCCGGTCAGCGCGGCGGCGGTGCGGCCGACCTTGCTGCGGCTGCCCGCGACCCACTCGACGATATGGGCGAAGAAGGCCAGGGTGTAGACGGCCATGGACGAATAGACCAGCACATTGGCGGTGTGCGCCAGGCTCTCGTTGGTGGTGGCGGCGAGGTTCACTTCTCAGCCCCTTCGACAGGCTCTCCGGTAGTGGCGGCGACGGTTTTATCTGGAACGTCCGTGTTGTCTTGCGCTTCTGGGGCCTCTTCGGGCGCGGGTGCGGCCGGTTCGGCCGGCTCAGGGGACTCGGCGGACTCGGCCGGCTTGGCCGACCCGGCCGGCGCCGTCGGTGCCTCGGCGTTGAGCGTCAGTGCCAGGTCACCGAGTTCCTCGGGGAGCCTGGCCGACTCGCTGCGCCCCAGCCCGGCCATCTCGATCACGGTGACGCCGTCCGCGCCCCGTACCGCACGGACCCAGATCCGGCGCCGCTGGATGAACAGCGAGCCCACGAGGCCGAGCACCGCCCCGATCGCGCCCGTGAGGGCGAGCCCGTTGCCGGGCTGCTGCGAGACCTGGAAGGTCGCCCACTCCTTGATGTCCTTCTCGAAGGTCACCGAGCCCGCGCCGCCGGGCAGTTTCATCGTCTCGCCGGGCAGCAGCCGCTGCGCGAGCTTGTTGCCGTCGGCGTCCTTGAACTGCTTCATCTTGCTGGTGTCCAGCTGGTACACGTTCTGCGGCAGTCCGGAGTCGACGCCGAGGCTGCCCACGTAACCGGTGAGCGCCAGTACGGGGAAGTCCAGTTCGGGGAACTGGGAGAACATGTTCCCGTTGCCCTTGCCCGCGAACGTCGGGACGAAGAAGGCGTTGAAGCCCAGCTGCTGCTTCTTGCCCTTGCTGTCGCGGTACCCGTCCATCACCTTGATCGCGCCGGTCGACGTGATGTTGTTGTCGATCGGCAGGAGCGGGGTCGCGCCCTTGAAGACGACCTTGCCCTTGCCGTCGCGGACGGTGAGGACGGGGGCGTAGCCGTGGCCGATCAGATAGACCTTCGAACCCTTGACCTCCAGCGGCTCGTTGACCTCGATGACCGCCTTGCGCTCCTTGGCGCCCGCCTCCGTCGTGTAGCTGACGTGGGCCTCGAACTCGCGGGCGGTGCCGACCTGCGGTCCGTTGCGCTCGAAGGTGCCGACGAACTTGTCGAGGCTGAAGCTGAACGGCTCCAGGTCGTCGGTGTCGTACATGGAGCCGGACTTGAAGTCGTCGTACTGCGTGAGGGTGTTGGAGAAACCGTCGCCCTCCAGGATCAGCTTTCCGCCCTCGGACTTGAAGAGCTGCCCGGTGGCGAAGGCCACCAGCATCACGATCAGCGCGACATGGAAGAGCAGATTGCCCGCCTCGCGGAGGTAGCCCTTCTCGGCGGCGACCGCGTTCCCGGCGGTGTGCGCACGGAAGCGCCGCCGCTTGAGCAGGGCGAGCGCGGCCTCGCGGGCATCCTCGGGCTCGGCGGTCGTACGCCAGGTCGTGTACGCGGGAAGCCTGTTGAGCCGCTTGGGGGCGGCCGGCGGACGGCCGCGCAGCTGTCCGACGAACTGCCAGCTGCGCGGGACGATGCAGCCGATGAGCGAGATGAACAGGAGCAGATAGATCGCCGAGAACCACACCGAGCTGTAGACGTCGAACAGCTGGAGCTTGTCGTAGATCGGTGTGACCGTCTCGTGCTTCTCCTGGAACGTCTGGACCTTGAGCTCGTCGACGCTGTTCTGCGGGATGAGTGAGCCGGGGATCGCGGCGAGCGACAGCAGGAAGAGCAGGATCAGCGCGACGCGCATGGAGGTGAGCTGACGCCAGAACCAGCGGATCCAGCCGATCGGGCCGAGGCTGGGGCCCCCGACGGCGGACTCCTCGCGGGGCGCGGTGGACAGCTGCGATCCGGCGGCGCCGAGTTCGCGCGCCTCCTGCGCCTCAGAGGCTTCTGGCGCTTCGGGGGTGGTCCCGGCCTCCGACTCCTCCGAGGCCGCGGCTGTCGTCTCTGTCTTGCTCATGGAACTAGATCCCCACCGTGAAGCCGTTGGTCCACGTCTGCATGTCTTGCATGATGCTGTCCCACACGCCGGTCACCAGCAGCACCCCGGTCGCGATCATCATCACGCCGCCGGTCCGCATCACCCACACGTAGTGGCGCTTGACCCAGCCGAACAGACCGAGCGCCTTGCGGAACGCCACGGCGGCGACCACGAAGGGCACCCCGAGGCCGACGCAGTACGCGACGGTCAGTATGGCCCCTCGTCCCGCGGTCGCCTGGTCGAAGGCCAGCATGTTCACGGAGGTGAGCGTCGGGCCGATACACGGCGTCCAGCCGACCCCGAACAGCGCGCCCAGCAGCGGGGCACCGACCAGACCGGACACCGGCCGCTTGTGGAGCCGGAATTCGCGCTGCGTGAGCCAGGGCAGCAGCCCCATGAAGAACACGCCCATCGCGATCATGAGCACACCGAGGATGCGCGAGATGACCGTCCGGTTGTCCTGGAGGGTGCTGCCGAAGTAGCCGAAGAGCGCGCCGCCGGAGACGAAGACCGCGGTGAAGCCGACGATGAACAGGACCGCGCCGGCGACCATCCGCCCGCGCCGGGCGTCGCCCAGATCGGTGCCGCTGATGCCGGTGACGTACGACAGGTAACCGGGTACGAGCGGCAGCACGCACGGCGAGAAGAACGAGACCAGACCACCCAGCAGCGCGATCGGCAGCGCGAGCAGAAGTGCTCCGCTGAAGACCGTCTCATTCATGCCGGGAACCGCGGCGAGAACCTCCACGGGATCACTTCTCCGCGATCAGCGGGTCGATCATCTCGCGCAGCTTCTTGTCGTCGAGCGCCTTGAGCGAGCGGGCCGCGATCTTCCCGTCCCGGTCGAGCACGATCGTGGAGGGGATGGCCTGCGGATTGAGACTGCCCTTGGGGAAGCCGTTGACGATGAGCCGGCCCGCCGGGTCGTAGATGCTCGGGTACGTAACGCCGTAGTCCTTCTCGAAGGCTATGGCCGAGCCCTTGTTGGCGTCGCGGGCGTTGAGCCCCACGAAGGCGACGTCCTGGCCCTTGGCCTCGGTCTCCTTGGCGACCTTCGCGAAGTACGGCGCCTCGGCGCGGCAGGGTCCGCACCAGGAGCCCCAGACGTTCAGCACGACGACCTGGCCCTTGAGGTCGGCCACGTCGAGCTGCTCGCCTTCGAGCGTCTCGCCGGCGATCTCGTTGACCGGCTCGCGGTCGGCCTTGGCGACGGTCTGCACCCCGCCGGTGTTCGTCACGAAGTTGGTGTCACCGCCGCCGCCGGACGTGGCGCCACCGCCGCAGGCCGTCAGGGTGAGCATGGCCGCCGCCGCGACAGCGGCCGGAAGCAGGGCGCGTGGGCGCCTTTTCGAGCGGCTTCGGGGGGCTCGGCCAAAGTTCATGTGAAAAGTTTCGCATGGGCCATTCAGGGATCTTCTCCGCCCCCCTCGCTGCCGGGAAACGCCCTGTCAGCGGCCTGGCCCCGACGCCGCGGAGCCAGGTCTTCGGCGACCTCAGGCCGCTTTGAAGAAGGTGTTCCAGCCGCCGGCCGGAGCCTGGCCGACCTCCAGCGTACGGAGTTTCGTGAGCACCGCCGGGTCCTGGACGTCGAGCCAGTCCGTGAACTGCCGGAAGGACACGAGCCGTACGTCCTTCTTGCCCGCCATCCCCTTCAGCGCTTCTTCGACCGCATCCATATATATGCCGCCGTTCCACTCCTCGAAGTGATTCCCTATGAAGAAAGGGGCGCGATTCGACTCGTACGCGCGGTTGAATCCGGCGAGATAAGCCTCGGCCGCCTGCTTGCGCCAGCCCGGATAATTCGCGGGAACACCCTTGGTCGAATTTCCCGACTGATTGGCGAGGATGTTGTAGTCCATCGACAGCACCTCGAAGGAATGCCCGGGGAACGGCACGCCCTGGAGCGGCAGATCCCATAGGCCCTGCCGCTTCTCCGGCCACATCTGCCGGCCGCCCGGCGAGCTGGCGTCGTAGCGCCAGCCCATCTTGGCCGCTGTGGGCAGCAGCTTGTCCTGGCCGAGCAGACAGGGCGTACGGCCCCCGACCAGCTCCTTGCGGTAGTCGAAAGGCAGCGGGTCGAGGTCCTTCCAGCCACTGTTGGTCTTCCATTCGGTGACGAAGCCGATGGCCTGTTCGGTCTCGTCGCGCCACTGCTTCGGCGACCAGTTGCCGACGGAGCCCGATCCCCCGCAGAAGTGCCCGTTGAAGTGGGTGCCTATCTCATGGCCTTCGAGCCAGGCCTGGCGTATGTACTTCAGCGTGTCCTTGATGTGCGCGTCGGTGAGATAACCGATGTCGGAGGCGCCGACGGCGTTGCCGGGCGGGCGGTAGAGCGTCTTCTTCGACTCCGGCAGCAGATAGACGCCGGAGAGGAAGAACGTCATCGCCGCGCCGTGGTCCTTGGCGAGGTCGAGGAAGCGCGGGAAGAGACCGTTGCCGACTTCGCCCGCGCCGTCCCAGGAGAAGACCACGAACTGCGGCGGGGTCTCGCCCGGTTCGAGCGGTACCGGCGCGGGCGGCTGGTGCGGCTGCTTTCCGGTGTCGGCCGTGGAACCGTCACCGATCATCCGCACATTCTTCTCACTCGGCCCGGGACTCGGCCGGCCACTTCCCTTGCCGCCTGTCCCGCCCGTGTCCGGTCCGGTATTGCCGGTCGTGCCCCCGTCGTTACCGCAGCCCCCGATTCCGATTGCGGCCGCTGCCCCAATTCCGGCTCCGAGCAGGCTCCTTCGGCTCATGCCGCGCATTTCGTCCCCATCCGCGCTCGCCCATGTCACGTCCGCCGGTCATGCGGACGACAACACGTTAGATGGCACAGGGAACTCACAGGTTCCAGGAATGGGTAAAGCATTGACCCGTAACAGCGGATGTGACATTCGCCGCAGACCGTGCGCAATTGGCCGACTACGCACCGAAGGCTTTCGACGCGCCCTTCACCGGTTTGGCACCGGCGAGAAGATGCGCGGGTACGAGATCACGCGCCGGTTCCGTATAGGCGACGGAGACCAGCTTCTCCCCCTCGTACGTGAACGTCGTCAGGGACGCGAGCGTGCACTCCCTGCGGCGCGGGTCGTGCCAGAGCCTGCGGCGTTCGAAGTAGCTGCGCACGATCCAGATCGGCAGCTGGTGGCTGACGCACACGGCCTCGTGTCCGAGGGCCTGGTCGCGCGCCTCCGCCAGGGCGTCCTTCATCCGGGCGACCTGGTCGACGTACGCCTCACCCCAGGAGGGCCGGAAGGGGTTGGTGAGATAGCGCCAGTTGGCGGGCGAGCGCAGCGCGCCGTCGCCGACGCCGAAGGTCTTGCCCTCGAAGACGTTCGCGGCCTCGATGAGGCGGTCGTCGGTGTGCAGGGTCAGACCGTGGGACTTGGCGACGGGCAGCGCGGTCTCCTGGGCGCGCTCCAGCGGGGAGGCCACCACATAGGTGATGTCACGGCCGGACAGGTGCTCGGCGACGCGGTCGGCCATCTTCCGGCCGAGTTCGGAGAGGTGGTAGCCGTCGCGGCGGCCGTAGAGGACCCCATCGGGGTTGTGGACCTCTCCGTGCCGTACGACATGGACGACGGTGGATTCGGCGCTCATGCGTTCACTCCGCTCTCGGTCGCCTCCGCGGCCGCGCGGGCGGCGGCCGGCAGGGCGGCGGCGACGCGCTCGACCGCGCGGTCGTCGTGGGCGGTGGAGACGAACCAGGACTCGAAGGCGGACGGCGGCAGATAGACGCCGTCGGCGAGCATCGAGTGGAAGAAGGCGGTGAAGCGGAAAGCCTCCTGCCGCTTGGCGTCCTCGTAGTCGCGGACCTCGTCGGCGGTGAAGAACACGGAGAACATGTTGCCCGCTGTCTGCACCCGGTGCGCGACACCCTCCTTACCGAGGGCGTCGCTCACCAGCCCGCGGATCTCGGCCGACACGGCGTCGACCTTCGCGTACGCCGCGTCGTCCAGCAGCCGCAGCTGCGCGAGCCCGGCGGCGGTGGCGACGGGATTCCCCGAGAGCGTGCCGGCCTGGTAGACGGGGCCGGCGGGCGCGAGGTGCGCCATGACGTCGGCGCGACCGCCGAAGGCCGCTGCGGGGAATCCGCCTCCCATGACCTTGCCGAAGGTCATCAGGTCGGGCGCGACGCCGTCGATGCCGTACCAGCCGGCCTTCGACGTACGGAATCCGGTCATCACCTCGTCGGAGATGTAGAGCGCGCCGTCCTGCGCGCACAGCGCCTTGAGCCCGGCGTTGAATCCGTCACGGGGCGGCACGACGCCCATGTTCCCGGGCGAGGCCTCGGTGATCACGCAGGCGATCTCGCCGGGGTGCGCGGCGAAGGCCGCGCGGACGGCGTCCAGGTCGTTGTACGGCAGTACGACGGTGTCCCCGGCCTGCGCGCCGGTCACCCCGGGCGTGTCGGGCAGCCCGAACGTCGCGACGCCGGAGCCGGCGGCGGCCAGCAGCGCGTCCACGTGCCCGTGGTAGCAGCCGGCGAACTTCACGATCTTCGCGCGGCCGGTGAACCCGCGGGCGAGCCGGATCGCCGACATGGTGGCCTCGGTGCCGGACGACACAAGCCGTACCTGCTCGACGGGCGCGACCCGGGCGACGATCTCCTCGGCGAGCGCGACCTCGCCCTCACCGGGCGTACCGAAGGACGTACCGCGCGCGACGGCGGCCTGGACGGCCTCGATGACCTCGGGCCGCGCGTGCCCGAGGATCATCGGCCCCCAGGAACAGACGAGGTCGACATAGTCGCGCCCGTCGGCGTCGGTGAGGTACGGACCATCACCGGACACCATGAACCGGGGCGTACCGCCCACGGCCCGGAAGGCACGGACGGGAGAGTTCACGCCGCCGGGCGTCACGATCGACGCACGGTCGAAAAGCGCCTGCGAAACGGGGGCTTCGTATGAATACGACACTTTGGTCCTGATCTGCGATTCGGGGTCGGGTGGCCGGGACGAGGGATCTCAGCCACAGATGAGCGGGGCGCGAGGTCTCCTCGTATTACATAAGGGCGTCAACGCGCCCGCGTCTGCGAAACTGGGGCGTCATAGGGGAAGCTCACGCAATCCATGGTGTCAGAGGCTTCGAAGTATCTGCGGACAGGTGTTTCACCGGTCGTCCGTGGGGGAGGTCACTGTCACGATGATCGGGTTGCGCGGCCGGGGCTGCGAGTGGTCGGGTGGAGATATGCATCGCGGTGGCGGACTGGGCGAGGGGACCGACGACCTCGGTCCCGACCCTGCCCGGCGGGGGAAACACCGGCGCCGCGAGCGAGAGGCCCGCGCGCAGCCTCCCGTCGGCAGCGGCGGCGACGGCGACCGGCCTCCCGGAGGCGGGAGCGGCCGGGTGGGGGTGACGTACAAATACTTCGGCGCCCCCGACGGTGCGACGGCGGCCCGGGTCCCCATCTCGATGCGCCCCGAGGAACTGGGCGGCGACGAGCTGGGCATGGGCGGCATGTTCACCAAGATCAAGCCCGAGACGATAGCCGCGATGGTCCTCACGGGCATCCAGGGCATGCCCCTGAACAAGGTCCCCCCACTCGAACTGGTGGTGCTGCACCCGGATTACGCGGTGGTCAAACTCCCGATGACGGTGGTGGACCCGCTGCGCGGCATCGGCGAGGAATCGGTGGGAGCGGCGGCCTTCATCTGGTCCACGGTCCCGGACCGCGGCGGCCCGCGGGACGCGTTCAACGTCTACCAACTCCTCCACGAATGGCAGGACTTCAGCCACCGCCTCCACGAGGCGGGGCATCAGCCGTACTGCTTGGTGTGGCCGTGACGGCGTGAGGTTCGCGGTGGGACGGGCGGAGCTTTCGGGCTCCGCCTTCGTCATCTCCGGGTTGGACCGTCGGGCGGCCGGCGGGCGGCACATGGGCGCCGCTGCACCTCGTCAGCGTTCCGCGAGCACCGGGCGGAAGTAGTCGACGGGCAGACGACTTCTCGTCCAAGTGACATTCTTGGGATGCACGAAGGCGAAGGGGAGTTGACTCATGCGGTGGACGGTTCATGGTGAGCGCCAGATTTACAGCAACCCGTGGGTGAATCTGTGGCTCGTGGATGTCCAGCAGCCGGACGGCCGCCGGTGGGAGCACCACGTCGTCCGGATGCGTCATCTGGCGGTCGCCGCTGTGGTGGACGAGCAGAAGCGGGTGCTCATGATGTGGCGCCACCGCTTCGTCACGGACACGTGGGGCTGGGAACTGCCGATGGGCCTGATCGAGGCTGACGAGACGCCCGAAGAGGCGGCGGCGCGGGAGGTGGAGGAGGAAACCGGGTGGCGGGTGAAGTCCTTGAAGCCCCTGGTGTACGCGCAGCCGGCGAACGGCATCACGGACTCGGAGCATCACGTCTTCCGCGCCGACTCCGCCACGTATGCGGGCCCGCCGACCGAGCTCAACGAGACGGACCGAGTCGAGTGGATCCCGCTCTCGGAAGTACGCGGCATGATCGACCGCCGCGAGGTGGTCAGCAGCGGAAGTCTGGTCGGACTGCTGTATCTCCTGCTGGACGAAGCCAGCAGCACCGCTGACTAACTGGCTGCTTCGCGCAGGCGCTGCTCAAACACGATCACCGGCGTCTCGCGTGCGTACGGTGCCAGACGCCGGTGGAACTCACGGACGTGGCCGGCCACCCGAGGCGAATCGAGAGCCGCGCTGAGGTCCAGCGCGAGCCCGGCGCTGTCGCAGGCCGCTTCCAGTCTGCCTTGCTGCAGTTGGGCGGTGGCCAGCCAGAAGGCGTGGAAAGCACGGCCGCGTTGCTGAGCCCGGGTTTCGCGTCGAAGCCCCTCGGCGATCAACGGCTCGGCACGTTCGGACTCGCCCAGCTTTGCGAGAGCGATACCTGTGTCGACGATCAGCTTTGTCTCGTCGAAATACCGAACCCAGGAAGGCGCCTCATTTTCTCGTCCATGGGCTTGCTCAAACGCCTCGCGGGAACGCCCGATGGCTTGGTGGCAGGAAGCGGCGTCGCGCAGCGTGGCGTGCGCGAAGGCTTCGCGCATATGGAGCATCGACATGACCAGCGGCTGCCCACCTGCCGTCCGGGCGGCGTCCTGTGCTTTGCAGACGAGCGCGGGGATGCTCGGCCCCGACATCAACGCCCTTCCATACGTCAACCGCGCTTTCCTGCCCCAAGACCCCTACCGGGCCGCCCGCAGCGGACATCTGGAGGCGAACGTTGTCGGCTCCCGGGGCTGCCCGTACAACTGCACCTTCTGCAGCGCCGCCGTCAGCGCCAACCCCGACATCAGCATCCGAGTACGCGATCCCGAGAACATCATCGGCGAACTCGACGCGCTGCACGGCGAGTACGGCGTCACCGCGTTCCGGTTCGTCGACGACCTGTTCCTCGGCGCCTCCCGCGTCATCACCACACAGATGGCTGCCTTCAGCCGTCACAGCATCGGCGAGCGGTACGTATGGGACGCCACCGGACGCATCAATGTCCTGGACCGGCTCGACGACACCGAACTCCAACTACTCGTCGAGAACGGCCTGCGGGAAGTCGCCCTCGGAATCGAATCGGGGAGTGACCGCGTCCTGAAGGCCATGGACAAGCGGATCGACGCCGTGATGACCGAACGTGTCGCCCGCCGTCTGGTCGAGCACGGTATCGGCGTGAAGGGGTACTTCATCCTCGGCTTCCCCGGCGAGACCCACGACGACATCCGGGCGACCGTACGGCACATCCGCACGCTCTGGAGCATCGCCGACAGCAATCCGGGCGATGTGCGGGCCAGTGTCTTCGAGTTCCGCCCCTACCCCGGCACACCCGTGTGGAAGACACTGACCGACGCCGGCCACGCCCCCGAGGCTCTGCTCGCCTACGGAGACGTCGACCTGACCGCGGAAGGGGCCGACCAGTCGATGCGCCAGCGGGACGAGTTCAACTTCTCCGTCGGCATCCAGTTCGGCGACGTCCCCCTGCGTGAAGTCCGCGCCATCCTGGCCACCCTCACCCGCGAGCAGCACGAGCGCAGCCGGCGGACCACAGCATGACGTTCACGTCGAAACGCGGGCAGTTCATCACCGTCGACGGCCCCAGCGGCGTCGGGAAGACAACCGCTGTCCAAGCTCTCACCGGAGAGTTGGTCAGACGCGGCCGAGCCGTACACCAGACGGTGGAACCCACCACCGGCGACATCGGCGTCTTCATCCGCGAGCACTTCAGTCACATCCGCGGGCGTGCCCTTGCCTGTCTCGTCGCAGCCGACCGGTACGAGCACATCGAGCACGAGATCGGTCCCCAGCTCAGCGCTGGCGACACCGTGGTCTGCGACCGCTATCTCGCCTCGACGCTTGTCATGCAGCAACTCGACGGCGTACCAGTGAAGTTCCTGCTCGACCTGAACGCCCACATCCTGATGCCGAACCTGGCCGTCATCCTCACCGCGTCCCCCGACCTCATCGCCGAACGGATAGCCGCACGCGGCCCTCGCAACCGTTTCCACCTCGACCCGACCGCGCCCCGCCGCGAAGTCGACCTGTACGAGGAGACCGCCCAGACCCTCGTAACGGCCAACGTGAACGTCCTGCTCGTGAACACCGGCAATGTCACCCCCACGGAGGTCGCTTCATCAATCGCCGACGCAATCCCCCTTTGCTCGGTAACGTCAGCCGCCCCAACGCCACCACCCACCCCCCAGGAAACATGAACCCGCAACCCGCACAACCCGTCATCGACACCCACGTCCTCCTCCGGGACGGAGACAAACTCCTCTTCTCGCAGCGCGGAGGTCCCTACGGATACGGCCGTTGGCACATGCCGTCCGGGAAGCTCGATCAAGGGGAGACCATCAGCGCCGGCGCCGCACGGGAGTTGAGGGAGGAGACCGGTGTGGAGGTTGATCCCGCTCGGCTGCGGTTGGTGCAAGTTGTGCATCACAGGCAGAGCGGGACCGTCGAGCGGATCGGGTTCTTCTTCGAGGCCGTCGACTGGGTCGGGGAGCCCGTCAACAAGGAGCCCGCGAAGTGTCTGGAGCTGCGCTGGTTCAGCGTTCATGAGTTGCCCGAGGACATCATCGAGTACCCGAAGGAAGGGCTCCTCGGGTACCTGGACGGCTCCGGTGTTCTCGGGGAGTGCGGGTGGTAGCTGAGCGTGGTCATCCTGGGGTTCTCGCGGGGTGGGGGCGTTTCGGTGGGGCGAAGCGGATTTCGATTGCCTCGTCCCAGGCCGACGTTCGGATGCCGTAGAGGCTTTTCTGGCGGACGCGGCGTGGCAGGCCGATCGGGGTCAGTGTGTCGGCGGAGCCGTCCTCCGTGGTGTCGCCCTCGCTGAGTTTGTGGTGGCGCCAGGCGCGGCTCCACGCGTCCTCCCACGCGCGGCGGTCCGCGTCCGGGACCTCGCAGGCGCGCAGGAACGCCTGGAACTGGGCCGGGTTGTGCGGCATCGCCTGGCGGTTCACGATGCGGTGGGCCGTGCTGCGGGGCAGCGCGCCGTACTCGCCGCCCCGCTCCTCCATCGTGCGCAGGGAGGGTGAGCCGGCCTTCTCGTACAACTCCCGCAGCCCGGCGCTCAGATCGGCGAAGTCGCGTACCAGGACCGGGGACGGCGCCGGTGAGGCGCGCCCGCTTCGGGCCGAGCGGGTCGCCTCGTATCTGGCCCGTTTCCAGAGGAGTTTGGCGTCCTCGGGGGACGCGTCGCAAGCGCGGGCGTAGGCGCGTACGGCGGGGAGCGTCGGGACGCTCTCCGCCGACGCCGTGCGCTGGAGCGTGGTGGCGTGCACCCCGGCCCGGAGTGCGAGATCGCGATAGCTCAGCCCCGCGCGTCTTCGTTGCTCGCGCAGCCACTGCGCCAGAGCCCGCAGGGCCCTGTTGTCGGTGACGATGGGCTTCTCCGGGCGCCCCACGGCCGCGCCGCCGCCCTCAGACGGTCGGGCCGGGAGTCAGCAGGGCCCGTACGGCGACCCGGAGCCCTTTCGCGGGCGCCGCCCTGCCCAGGGCGACGACGACGACGGCCACCAGACCCGCCCCGGCGAGCAGTTGCAGTACGTCCATGACGGGAAGGCCCTCGAACGCGACCAGGACCGCGGCCATCACGACGATCACGATGATGACGACCGCCTCGGGGCTGTGGAGCCGGCGCACGGCCGGCCCGCCGTTCTCCACGCAGGACGCGACAGGGGGTTCGTTGTTCACGCGGTATCTCCTGATCGGGATGCCCGGCGGCCGTTCGGCCGCCGGGCACCTGCTACTGGCTCCAACTGGGTTGCGAACCACGGGCAGTTGCCGCCGCCCGGTGTGGTTGCCCAGATGTTCTCAGCAGCCGGGCAGCTAATCCCAATCCTCATCGGCACAAAGATTGGGATTGATGCGTGCGTGTCCGGCGTGCCCGGCGGAGGAAAAAGCGACGCAGAGTCAACTTCCAAGGCCACGGATACCTCTGACCGGTGCTGGACTTGGCCTCGCTGTGATCAACATGCTTGTCTGTGAGACGTGGTATGAACGCGTTGATGCGCGTACGCCTCAATCGAGGTTGCGTGATCTTGTGAACCGCTGACACGATCCGCCGGACGCCGAGAGAGCAAGTGGTCTGTACCTCTCTCCCGGCGGGGCCCCTGATCGCTACTGGCTCCGACAACCAGCTGAACAGGGCATCACGGGACTCCTGTTGCCGCATGAGCCCGTCGGAGGGCCGGCAACCGCGTGACGCGGTTGCCGGCCCTTCATCACACGCCACCGCCCACGTCACCGGACCACCACTCACGGTGCGTCCCCCGTCGACGGCCCGCCCTGCGTGCCCGTGGGGCTCTGCGGTTCGATCAGGACCATCGGGTCGTTGCCCTTCAGCTGCTGCCAGACGCCCACCAGCGCCACCACCTGGGCCACGAAGAAGGCCAGTTGGACGGAGGCGGTGCGCAGTTGGTAGATGGAGAGCAGCAGCGCCGCCTTCGTGGGCCAGTAGTGGCCCTCCTTGCGAAACGTGTCGATGTCCATCGCCACGCCCGTCGTCGTGAGGATGAGCAGCGTCAGCGCCACGTCAAGTGCCCAGGTCCCGAAGGGCTGTTCGACCGCACGGCTGGTGATCCAGTGGAGGCCGACCGGGGTCGCGTACACGAGGGAGAGGCCGAGCGCCTTCGCCGGACCGCGGCGGCCGGGCAGGGTGCGCCACAGCGCGCCGAGGACGAAACCCGCCGCCGCCCAGATCAACTCCGTGGTGACCAGGGACTGTACGAGGCTGGCGACCCCGAACTGGTCCCGGGGTACGTTGCCCCACAGCGGCCCGCGTATCTGGTTCGCCCAGAAGGAGATCGCGGTGGCGGGCAGTGCGATGACCGCGGCGAGGAACGCGGCCCGGCAGGCGTTGCGGAACCACGTGTCGCGCGGCCCCCACGCCAGGACGAGTTCTATCGCGTCCACCGAGTCGGGCAGGGCCTTGCCCGCGTACGGGGAGGTGGTGTCGTCGGGGTTCCAGCGGTGCAAGTCGTCGAGTCTGGCCTCCAGTTCGGTCCGCTCCCCCTCCTGGTCGCCCTGCTCCCAGCGGCGCAGTTGCAGATGCAGGTCGCGGTACTTGCGCGCGGATTCGATCAGCCATTGGCGGTCTGGTTCGCGTATCACCTCGCGCAGAGGCGTCCCCGGCAGCAGTTCCTGCGACAGCACCGAGCGGCGGCGCCCCAGGTCGAGGAGGAGCCATCCGGCGAGCACGATGAGCGGCAGGTCCAGCACGTACGCGGACACACCCACGTACCAGCCCGGAATCGGCACCACCACGGTCAGGAACAGCACGGTCAGGATCAGCTTCTCCGGCAGGGGCGGCGAGACCGGAGAGACGCCGGGAGCTCTGGACCGGGCGGCGAGTACGGCGATGAGCACCCCGCTGCGGACGAGCCATGCCGCCCATACGGAGAACCAGTCCGGCCAGTCGGAGGGGAACCAGGCCATCGAGTTGTAGAGGTGCGTGAGATGCCAGCGGTCGTAGAACTCGTCGCCGGGGCCGACGCTGAGCCAGGCCTCCTGCTCCCAGGTGTTCTGCTTGGCCCATACGGCGAGGGCCACGACCGCGACCGCCGTGAGCGCGCAGAGGCCGAGCAACCCCCAGGGGGAGCCGCCCTGTTGGGGCGCTCCCGGCGCGACGGCGGATCGGGCCCGTAGCCGCCGTACCGCCAACGCCGTGCCCACCAGCCAGACGAAGGCGACACAGCAGCAGGCGAGCGCGAGCCAGAGGAACCCGCCTGTGTCGCGGAGGCGTTGGACGTCGGTGAGGTTGTTCTCGTCGAGCCAGAAACGGGCGGGCAGCCCGAACCGGCCCGGCACGCTCGCCACGACCACCGGGTACGCCGTGGCGACCAGGACGGCCGACAGCACGACGATCCGGGGTCTGCCGAAGAAGCCGTACAGGCCGTACAGGCAGAAGGCCGCGCCGCCGCACGCGGCGAGCCCGAAATGGATGGCGGTCCGGTACTCCGGCCACCAGTCGAGCACCCCGTAGTCGCCCGCGAGGCTGGGGCCGAGATCGTCGAGTTCGTAGATCAGCGCCACGGCGAACGCGACGTACGTCCAGAGCAGGAGATCGCGCCGGGTCGTCTTCTCGGCCGCCGTCTCCGGGGACGACGCCGGCGTACGGCGGAGCCCGCGCACGAGGAGCAACATGACCGGGAAGAGCGCGAGATCCCAGGTCAGCCAGGTCAGGGACGGCACCAGATACCAGGGCTTCTGGCCCCACCCCGTCATCAGGGCCTTCGTCGCCGGCGGCTGTACGGCGATCCGCACCTCGGGCGGCTCGCCACCGGGCTCGGCCCGGACCCAGGTCAGCTCGGTGGCGGATCCCTCGGTCGGGGTCGGTGACATGGTGCGCGCGGCGCGCCCGCCGAGGTCGACCGTGATCTCCCGCCACCAGGACTTGGCGAGGGCGGGGGGATGGACCAGCGCCAGGGTCCAGAAACGCTTCCCCACGGTGATGCGCCAGGGGCCGAAGTCCCGGTCGCGCCTGTCGTCCACATACGTCACGGCCCGGTGCCGAACCGTGATCCACTTCGCCTCGACGCTGACCTCGGGCGGCCAGGGGCGCGCCTCCGTGTCCCGGTACGGATAGGGGTCGTCCGGGTAGCGCAGCACACACCGCATGGCGGCCCGGTAGCGCCCGGTGTCCCCGTTCAGCAGCAGATCCCGCGCGAGCTTCCAGGTCTTCGGCACCTGGACGACGAGATCGGTCTCCGCCTTGGTGTAGTCCTCGCCGTCATGCTTGAGCCGTACGGAGGTTTCGACCCGCGCGGTCCTCAACTGCCCCGAGAGGCAGCTGTCCTGGGCCTCCGGTCCGGCGGCCGAAGCGCGGCCGGCCGCGCCGAGGGACGACAGCACCAGCAGTCCCGTGAAGACGAACAGCAACACCACTCGCCGCATCGCCTGCCCCCCGCGGCAGATAACCGGATCAACGGAGATGCAGAGTAACCGGCGACTGCTGCGAGGACCATCGGGCCTCGTACGCGGACGGTCTCAGCCCTTCAGCGCCGCAACCTGCTGAGCCCTCGTGCTGAGCGCCCAAGCGAGCACGGGATGTTTTGTCCGAAAGGCCAGAGAGCGTGATGCCCCAAATCGCGCTTACGTCTCCCCATCTGTGACATCTACTGTGAGCCGATGAGTGAGGAATCGAATCCGAAGGTGTTCTCGAACCGCTGGGCCGACGCCGTCGGGCCCAGCGGCCAGGGCTCGCCTCGCGATCACTGCGGGTGTATCGAAAACGGCTCCAGGACGCAGCTGCCGACCAGCTTCCATCCGGAACGCCAGGACACCACCGCACCAGGATGGATCCGCCTTCTCGAACTGGTTGAGGAGGCGGCAGCCGACGGACGAGAAGTCTTCGTGCCGCTGGTGGAGCTCACAACGGAGCAGCGGCGCCAGGTCATCACGCTCCCGCCGACCATCGCCAAACTCACCTCGGTGAAACACCTCGTGCTGTACGGCAGCAACCTGGTGCGTATCCCGCCGGAGATCGGCGCGATGAAGAGCCTTGAGGAGTTCTCGCCGTATACCTCTTACCGCTTGCACTGGTTCCCGTACGAACTCACCCGGTGCCCCGACCTGCGACGCAGCACCGTGAGCACGCGTGCCCTCTACGGCAACTACAAGCGGCGACCGCCGTTTCCGCCGCTGCCGGCCACGCCGACCGGCCTCCAGGATTCTGACCTCGAAAACCTTGACCCCGGTGTATGGGGCGCCGCAGAGGTCCGCACGTGCGGCGTCTGTGACCGGCGCATCCAGGGTGCGAACCTCCGCCAGGTCTGGATCTCGCTACGGACGTCGGGAGCTGACGTCCTGCCCTTGCTGGTCAACGCCTGTTCGACGGCCTGCGTCGACGCGCTGCCCGTACCGGCCGATGGCTACGTCCAGATGCCGCACACCGGCGGGCCGAGCGTCAGCCAGCCGCCGGCCGGCCCACAGTCTCGCCCCTCGGTAACGTCAGCCGCCCCAACGCCTCCAGCCACCCCTTAGGAAACATCCGAAGGAAGGGCTCCTCGGGTACCTGGACGGCTCTGGCATTCTCGCGGAGCACGGGTGGTAACTGAGCCTGGTCATCCCGGGTTCCGCTGCGGATGTGGGGTGGGGCGAAAAGACCGGTCAGGTTCTGGCGGTGACCTTGCCCTTGCGCAGGGTCAGAGTGCGGTCGGACCTGGCGGCCAGGGTTTGGCTGTGGGTGACCACGACCACGCATTTGTGCTGTTCGTGTGCCAGTTGGCGGAATATATCGACGATGCCGTCGGCCGTGTCCTCGTCGAGGTTCCCGGTCGGCTCGTCGGCGAAGAGGATGTCGACGTCGCAGGCGAGCGCGCGGGCGATGGCGACGCGCTGCTGCTGGCCGCCGGAGAGTTTGAGTACGTTGCGGTGGGCCATGTCCGCGTCGAGGCCGACCTGCGCGAGGAGTTCGAGAGCGCGGGTCTTGCGGCGGCCGTTCGCCGGCCTGGTGCCGGTGATCTCCATGGCGGTCGTGACGTTGCGCAGGGCCGACATGTAGGTGAGCAGGTTGTACTGCTGGAAGACGGTGGCCGCGTGCCTGTTGCGGTAGCGGGCCAGGCCGAGTTGGGCGAGGTCCTGGCCGTCGAAGTGGATCGTTCCGTGGGTGGGGGTGTCCAGGCCGCTCGCCAGGCTGAGGAGGGTGGTCTTGCCGCTGCCCGAGGGTCCCAGGATCGTGTAGAAGATGCCCCGTTCGAAGGACAGGTCGATCTGGCGGAGCACGGTGGTGCGGCGGCGCCCGCCCTGGTAGGTGTGGCTGATCGCGGACAGTTGGAGTACGGGGGTCCCGGTCATGGCGCTTACTTGCCCTTCGTGAGGATGGTGCGGGGGGTGAGGCGCAGGGCGGAGGCGGCCGGAATCCCGGTGGCCAGCAGTCCGATGCCCAGGCCGATGCCGGCGACGGTGGCGAGGTCGGCCGGGTCCAGCCGTACGGTGATCTCGTCGATGGGATCGGCGCCCTCGACCGGCTCGTCGTCGCGGTCGATGCCCTCCTGAAGTCCGGTGGAGCCGGGGGGCGGTGGCTGCCAGGCGTCGATCTTCCGCCGCGCGTCGGCGGCCTCACCGCTGAGCAGCGTGTCGCCCGCCTTCTGGGTCAGGCTCTCCGCGAAGAGCGAACTCAGGCCGATGGCGAGGGCGGCGACCACGACGGTCTCCACGACCTGCTGGGCGACGAGTCTCCACTTCCGCTCGCCCAGCGCGAGCAGGACACCGAACTCCGTACGGCGCTGCTTGACCGCGAGGGTCGCGAGCAGGCCCAGTACGAGCGCCCCTGCTACACCGACCAGCCACATCGCCGCGGTCGCGGAGGAGGCGATGCTCGCGAGGGGGCCGGTCATCTGCCTGACGGCCTTGTCGTTGATGCTGAGTTCGAACCCCGTCATCGCATCGCCCGCCGTTTTCCGGGCCTGCGACTGGAACGAGTCGAACGTGGCGGGGTCCTTCAACTGGAAGGTGGCGCCCTGCAACCGCGCGGCCCCGTCCTGGCCCGCGGAGTTGAGCCTGCCCAGCGACGCGGCCGGGACGATCAGCCGGTCACCGGGGAACTGCTGGTATTCGGCGTCCAGTTGGTCGGACGGGTCGCGGAAGACGCCCTTGACGGTGAAGTCGGCCTTCCTCTTGCCCGTCGGTTCGTTCTCGCCCAGCGTGATCGTGTCGCCGGCCTTCAGCTTGTTCTTCCTCGCCAGGCGCTCCTCGATGAGGATGCTGTCGCGGTCCTTGTCGGCAGCGGTGATCGGCGCGCCGGACAGCAGCTTCCAGGTGCCGTCGGCGAACTCGGGCAGGAGCGTCGAGTCCAGGACACCGAAAGCCAGGGTGTAGTTGGGGGGCGCGTCGGGGAACAGCGGTGTGTCGCTTACGGTTTCGGGGCCGCCGAGCAGCCGGGCGCCGTCGAACGACCTGTAGTTGTACTTCTCCACCAGCGGGGACGCGCCCATCTTGTCCACGATGTCGGAGCCGATCATCGGGGCCTGGGGCGCGGCCAGTTCGTCCATGTCGATCCCGAGGGTGACCTCGGCGCCGAGCTTGCGCTTGGCCGCGTCCGTGGCCTGCGCGGTGGCGGTCTTTATGAGAACACCGCCGAGCACCATGGCGGAGAGGACGAGGAAAGCACCCAGCGTGATCAGGGTCCTGCCTTTACGGGCCCACAGGCTGAGGCCCGCGCGTTTGGTGAAATTCATGATGGCTGTTGGCCTCTTCGGTCTATTGGCCAAGGGCTTGGCCAGGAGCTCTATTCGGTGTCGGTGAGGATGGAGCGGGGGTGCAGTCGCAGAATCCCGATGCCGGGGATGACGGTGGCCACCAGCGCGATCCCGAGCCCGATCCCGGCGACCTTGCCGAGGTCGGCCGCCTCCATACGGACCTCGGGCACGCCGACAGCCACCTCCTGGGAGGGGTCGTCCTGTTCGCGGGCCAGCAGCGTCTCGCCCGCCTCCTCGGCGAAGGACTGGGCGGCCAGGGCCGCCACCGCGAGCGCGGGCACCAGGAGCGCGGCCACCTCGACGGTGTGCTGGCCGATGAGCTTCCACTTCTTCTCGCCGAGCGAGAGCAGCATCCCCAGCTCGTCGCGCCGCTCCTTGACCGTCAGCATCACGATCAGGCCCAGGATCACCGCGCCGGACAGTGCGATCAGCCAGAGCAGGGACCCCGCGAACGCCCCGACCCGCCGCAGCGGCAGCACCTGGTCACGGAACGCCTTGTCGTTGACGTCGAACCGGAAGCCTTCGTCGCCCAGCAGCCGCGCGGCCTCGGCGTGCAGGCGCTCCGCCTTCTCCGGGGACCCGATCTTGAAGACGGCCTCGCTCGGCTTCGTACCGAAACCCAGCGCGGACACGGCTGCGGCGGGGGCGTACACCTGGTTGGCGACCAGTTCGCCGGGTGGCACCCACTGGCCCGGGTCCGGGCGGGGGTCCTCGTAGACGCCCACGATCTCGAACGGCTTCGCGCGCTTCCCGTCCGACGAGGGCAGGTCGACGGTGTCGCCGACCGTCAGCCCGTTCTTCTCGGCCAGGCGCCGCTCAAGCAGGACGACCTCGCGCCCGGCGTCCTTCTCCATCAGCGCGCGGCCCGCGACGACGCGGTTACGGCCGGAGGCGAAGTCGAGCAGCATCCCCGAGTCACGGATGCCGTTGACCGTCAGCCCGTCGCCGCCGGGCTCGTCCTTCGTACCGCCGGGCCTAGGGCGTGTTGTGAAAGTCGCGTCTGGCTCACGACGCCTGGCGCGCACGCTCTCCCCCGTAGCCCTTCGGGCACGGGTGGTGCCCCCTGCGTTGTCGGAGTCATCCAAGTACGTCCAGTACGAGGCTGATCCTCCGCCTTGCGATCGCACGCCCCAGACGCCGTGAGCCCCGCCCTTTGGGCGGACGACGCTACTTTCACAACACGCCCTGGGCGCCTTCGCGGTGAGCGGCGTGAGGCCGGGCGGTCTCAGCACCGCGCGCAGCAGCGGGTTGTACCGCTCCACCGGCGGCGCCGTGCCCAGCGCGTCGGCCATCGCGAGGGTCAGTTCGTCGCCGCGTACGGTGACATCGACCCCGACCCGCCGCCCCGCCTCGGCCTCCTGTCTGCCGGTCGCGCCTTGGAGCAGGAACCCGCCGAGCAGCAGCGTGCAGATGACCAGGAAGATCCCCAGCAGGATGGCGGTCTTGCCGCTTCGGGCCACCAGGCTGAGGGCCGCGCGCTTGACGAAGTTCATGGCGAGAAGAACAGCAGGGCGGGCCGCGCGGCGGGATAAGGGGTGTTACCGCGGCATAAGCTCGCCGGGGGACAGAGCGCCGAGCGATGTTTATGCCGCTGCGAACCCGCGCGTGCTTGGCTGCGGTTCATGAGAGTTCTGGTAGCCGAGGACCACCGCGTACTGGCGCGGACCGTCGCGACCGGTCTGCGCCGGCAGTCGATGGCGGTCGATCTCGCCGCGTCCGGCGACGAGGCCGAGCGGATGTGTCTGCTCACCGACTACGACGTCCTGATCCTCGACCGCGACCTGCCGGTGATGAGCGGGGACGAGGTGTGCCGCAGGCTCCGCGAACTGACCGACCCGCCGCGCATCCTGATGCTGACCGCGGCCGGTGGGATCGAGGACAGGGTCTACGGCCTGGAACAGCTGGGCGCCGACGACTATCTCGCCAAGCCCTTCGACTTCGCCGAACTCATCGCGCGTGTACGGGCGTTGAGCCGTCGCGTGCCCAAGCCGCCGCCGGTGGTCATCCGGTACAGGGGCATCTGCCTGGACCGGGGCCGGCGCGAGGTGCGGGTCGACGGCAGGGAGGTCGAGCTGACGCCCAAGGAGTTCGCCGTCCTGCAGAGGCTGATCGAGGCGGGCGGCGACGCGGTCCCCCACAAGGAACTGGTGCGCTCTGTCTGGGACGAGCACCTGGACCCGCGCACCAGCGCGGTACGCGCCACCATCAGCCGGCTGCGCGGCAAACTTTGCGCCCCCGATGCCGTTGTCGCCGACACGGGTGAGGGGTACCGCCTGTGGCGCTGACCGGGCGCGCTACGGCGTACGTGAACGGGCGCGCGCTCGCCTACACCGTCGCGCACCCCGTCGCGGCCCTGCGCGCACTGCCGTTCCGCGCCCGGCTGGCCGGCGCCTTCGCCGGTCTGTTCCTGCTGTCCGGTACGGCTCTGCTCGCCTTCGTGGTGGTCCTGGCCCGCTACGGCACCGCGCAGCAGGTCCAGGGCAGCGAGATCACCCGCGAGACCGGCGGCTGGACCGGAGCATGGACCGGCGTCGCCCCGTACACGACACCGAGCCCGGTCTCCCCCACTGAGCCGGCGGGCCCGACCGGACCGGGCGCCGGGGCGCACACCGGATCGCACGCCGGCCTCTTGGGCCCGGCAGAGCCGCACGCCGAAGGCGACGCCATCGCTGTCCGGCTCGTCGACCGGACCGTCAGCGCCGTTCAGGACGCGGCGCTGGACCAGATGCTCCTGTGGTCCGGAATCGGTCTGGTCCTGATCGCCGCGCTCGCCGCCGTGATGGGCTGGTGGCTCGCGGGCCGGGCCCTGCGCCCCGTCGTCGCCGTAACGGACGCCGCCCGCCGAATCAGCGAGCAGAACCTCCATGAACGCCTGGCCCTCACCGGCCCCGACGACGAACTCCACCGGCTCGCGGACACCTTCGACACGATGCTCGACCGGCTGGAGAGGTCCTTCGAGAGCCAGCGCCGTTTCGTCGCCAACGCCTCGCACGAACTGCGCACTCCGCTGGCCGTGCAGCGAACGAGCCTGGAGGTCGGACTCGCCGACCCGCTCCCCGATAGCCTGGCCGACGTCCGCGACGACCTCCTCACCGTCAACCGCGACGCGGAGAAGCTGGTCGCCTCCCTGCTGCTCCTCGCCCGCAGCGACCGCGGTCTGGCCGAGACCGTGCGGGTCGACCTGACGGAGGTGGCCCGGCAACTGGTCGGCGGCACACAGCCCTTGGCGAAGCAGAAGGCCGTGTCCCTCACGCTGACGGCCGACCGGCCGCTGCCGGTGGACGGCGACCCGGTGCTGCTGCGGCATCTGTTGACGAACCTGCTGCACAACGCCGTCCAGTACAACCGGCCCGGCGGCGCCGTCTCGCTGCGTCTCGACGGCCGTACGGTGACGGTCACCAACACCGGCGAGCCTGTACGCCCCGGCCAGGTCGCCGACCTCTTCGAGCCGTTCCGCCGCCTCGGCCAGGACCGGACCGACGGCGGCGGCGGCACCGACAGCGGCACCACCGGCCACGGTCTCGGCCTCTCCATCGCCAGATCCATCGCCACGGCACACGACGCGCGCATCACCGCCGAGTCGGGCGGCGACGGAGGACTCACCGTCCGCGTCACCTTCGGCGACGCCTGACACAACGGCGGGCCGCTGCCCGTCACTTCCCTTCAAGCGCCTTGAGCGCGATGTTCAACTCCAGGACGTTGACCCTTGGTTCGCCGATGAAGCCGAGAACGCGGCCGTCGGTGTGGTCGTCGACGAGTTTCTGTACCTGGGTGACCTTGAGGTTGTTGAGTTCGGCGACGCGGTGGACCTGGATGTCCGCGTACTCGGGAGAGATCGCGGGGTCGAGGCCGGAGCCCGATGAGGTGACGGCGTCCGGGGGCACGTCGGACGGCTTGACCTGGTAGCCGTCCACCGAGTTGTCCTTCACCACAGCCGCCTTGGCGGCTTTGACGGACTCGATGAGTTCCTCGTTGTCGCCGGCGAGGTTGGTCGCGCCGGAGACGAGGAGTCTGTACTGGGTGTTGATGGTGTTGGTGCCGAGGCCGTTCGAGGGGCGGGGCTGGAACCACTTCAGGTCGGGCTGAGGGGTCTCCTCGCCCTCTTTCAGGGGCAGGTCGTAGCGCTGGCCGATGAGGGAGGAGCCGACGACCTTGCCCTGGGAGGTGATCTCGGAGCCGTTGGCCTGGTGGTGGAAGAGGCCCTGGCCGATGCCCATGACGGCGAGAGGGTAGATCACGCCGCAGATGACGGTCAGGACGAGCAGGGCGCGCAGGCCGGCGCCGAGGAGGCGGGCGGTGCTCTTGACAGTGGTGTTCACGGGGATCAGCCGATTCCGGGGATGAGGGAGATGAGGAGGTCGATGAGTTTGATGCCGGCGAAGGGGGCGATGAGGCCGCCGACACCGTAGAGACCGAGGTTGCGGCGCAGCATCCGGTCCGCGCTCATCGGCCGGTACCGCACACCCCGCAGGGCGAGCGGGACAAGGGCGATGATGATCAGGGCGTTGAAGATGACGGCGGAGAGGATCGCGGACTCCGGCGAGGACAGGTTCATGATGTTGAGCTTGTCCAGGCCCGGGTAGACGACCGCGAACATCGCCGGGATGATCGCGAAGTACTTCGCCACGTCGTTGGCGATCGAGAACGTCGTCAGCGCACCACGCGTGATGAGCAGCTGCTTGCCGATCTCGACGATCTCGATGAGCTTGGTCGGGTTGGAGTCGAGGTCGACCATGTTCCCGGCCTCTTTCGCGGCCGAGGTACCGGTGTTCATCGCCACCCCCACATCGGCCTGCGCCAGCGCGGGGGCGTCGTTCGTACCGTCACCGGTCATCGCGACGAGTTTCCCGCCGGCCTGTTCCCGGCGGATGAGGGCCATCTTGTCCTCGGGGGTGGCCTCGGCGAGGAAGTCGTCGACCCCCGCTTCCTGGGCGATCGCGCGTGCGGTCAGCGGGTTGTCACCGGTGATCATCACGGTCTTGATGCCCATCCGGCGCAGCTCCTCGAACCGCTCCCGCATCCCCTCCTTGACGACGTCCTTGAGGTGGATGACCCCCAGAATCCGCGCACCGCCCTCGTCCTTCACGGCCACCAGCAGGGGCGTACCGCCGTCCTGCGAGATGCGGTCGGTCAGGGTGTGCGCGTCCGGCGCGACCCGGCCGCCGTGCTCCTCGACCCAGGCGACGACCGAACCGGCCGCGCCCTTACGGATCTTGCGCGTGGTTCCGTCCTCCACGATGTCGACGCCCGACATCCGGGTCTGCGCGGTGAACGGCACCCATTCCGCGCCGGTGAGCTCGCCCTGCGCGCGCTCGCGCAGGTCATGGTCCTGCTTGGCGAGTACGACGACGGAGCGGCCTTCAGGTGTCTCGTCGGCCAGCGACGAAAGCTGTGCGGCGTCGGCCAGTTCGGCAACGGTGACACCTTCGACGGGGAGGAAAGCAGCCGCCTGGCGGTTGCCGAGGGTGATCGTGCCGGTCTTGTCGAGCAGCAGCGTCGACACGTCACCGGCCGCTTCGACAGCCCGCCCCGACATGGCCAGGACGTTGCGCTGGACGAGGCGGTCCATGCCCGCGATACCGATCGCGGAGAGCAGCGCGCCGATCGTGGTGGGGATCAGACACACCAGAAGTGCGGTGAGCACGATCATCGACTGTTCGGCGCCGGCGTAGATCGCGAACGGCTGAAGGGTGACCACGGCCAGCAGGAAGACGATGGTGAGGGACGCGAGAAGGATGTTCAGCGCGATCTCGTTGGGGGTCTTCTGCCGGGCCGCGCCTTCGACCAGAGCGATCATGCGGTCGATGAACGTCTCACCGGGCTTCGTCGTGATCTTGACGACGATCCGGTCGGACAGGACCTTCGTCCCGCCGGTGACCGCGCTGCGGTCACCGCCCGACTCCCGGATGACGGGGGCCGATTCACCGGTGATCGCCGACTCGTCCACGGAGGCGACACCTTCTACGACGTCGCCGTCACCAGGGATGATGTCGCCCGCCTCGCACACGACGAGATCGCCGATGTGCAGGTCCGTGCCCGGGACGCGTTCTTCGTCCGGGCCGATGAGGCGGCGGGCGACGGAGTCGGTCTTGGCCTTGCGCAGGGTGTCTGCCTGGGCCTTGCCACGGCCCTCGGCGACGGCTTCGGCGAGGTTCGCGAAGATCGTCGTCAGCCACAGCCAGGCGGTGATCGCCCAGCCGAACCAGTCGCCCGGGTCGGCGATCGCCAGCGCCGTGGTCAGGACCGAACCGATCTCGACCACGAACATCACGGGTGACTTGACCATCACCCGCGGGTCGAGCTTCCGCAGCGCGTCCGGGAACGACTTCACCAGCTGCTGGGGGTCGAACAGACCCCCGCCGACACGCCCGTCCTCCGGACGGTGCGAGGTCGGCACGTCGGAGTGCGGGGCCCGCGAGGGGCCGAGCCCCGAGCCGGAGCCCGAGCCCGGGTCGGGCGTAGGGGTGGAAGTGGAGGTGCTCATGACGCGAGTCCTTCGGCGAGCGGTCCCAGCGCGAGGGCGGGGAAGTAGGTCAGACCGGCGACGATCATGATCGTGCCGACGAGGAGACCGCTGAAGAGCGGTTTGTCGGTACGCAGGGTGCCCGCGGTCATCGGCACCGGTTTCTGCTCGGCCAGCGACCCGGCCAGAGCGAGCACGAACACCATCGGCAGGAAGCGGCCAAGGAGCATCGCGAGACCGATCGTGGTGTTGAACCACTGCGTGTCCGCGTTCAGCCCCGCGAAAGCCGAACCGTTGTTGTTCGCACCCGAAGTGAACGCGTACAGAATCTCCGAGAACCCGTGCGCACCACTGTTCTTCAGCGAATTCACCGGGGTTCCCAGGACCATCGACACACCCGTGAAGCAGAGCACCAGAGCCGGGGTGATCAGGATGTAGCACGCGGCGAATTTGATTTCTCGCGTACCGATCTTCTTCCCCAGGTATTCCGGCGTCCGCCCCACCATCAGTCCCGCCAGGAACACGGCGATCACGGCCATGATGAGAATCCCGTACAGACCGGATCCGACACCGCCGGGGGCGATCTCACCCAGCTGCATACCCAGCATGGCGATACCACCGCCGAAACCGGTGTACGAGGAGAAGAACGAGTTCACCGCCCCCGTAGAGGTAAGTGTCGTCGCCACACCGAAGATTGAAGAGGCGCCGATCCCGAACCGGGTCTCCTTGCCCTCCGTCGCACCTCCGGCCAGATCGAACGCCGGCCCGCCGTGGTGGAACTCCGTCCACATCATCAGCGCGGTGAACACCACCCAGATCGCCACCATCGTGGCGAGGATCGCGTACCCCTGCTTCACGCTCCCGACCATCCGGCCGAAGGTCCGTGTCATCGACAACGGGATCACCAGGATGAGGAAGACCTCCAGCAGGTTCGACAGCCCGTTGGGGTTCTCGAACGGGTGGGCGGAGTTGGCGTTGAAGTACCCGCCGCCGTTGGTGCCCAGCTCCTTGATGGCCTCCTGCGAGGCCACCGCACCACCGTTCCACTGCTGTGAGCCGCCCATGAACTGGCCGACTTCATGAACCCCCGCGAAGTTCTGGATCGCCCCGCACGCCACCAGCAGCACCGCCGAGACCACGGCGATCGGCAGCAGGATCCGCACGGTGCCGCGTACGAGATCGGACCAGAAGTTGCCCAGCTCACCCGTACGGTGCCGGGCGAACCCCCGTACGAGCGCGACCGCGACGGCCATGCCCACCGCCGCCGACAAGAAGTTCTGCACCGCGAGACCACCGGTCTGCACCACATGGCCCATGGCCTGTTCACCGGCGTACGACTGCCAGTTGGTGTTCGCCACGAACGAGGCAGCGGTGTTGAACGCCTGGTCCGGATCGATCGAGGCGAACCCCAGCGATCCAGGCAGACTTCCCTGCACCCTTTGCATCGCGTACAGGAACAGCACACTCACCAGGGAGAAACCCAGCACACCGCGCAGATACGCGGGCCAGCGCATCTGCGTGGCGGGATTCGCGCCCACCGCCCGGTAGATCCATTTCTCCACGCGTAGATGCTTCGGAGAGGAATAGACACCGGCCATGTAGTCGCCGAGCGGACGGTATACCAGGCCCAGCGCCACCATCAGCGCGAGCAACTGGAGCACACCGGCAAGGACGGGGCTCATCAGGACTCAGAACCTCTCCGGGAACAGAAGGGCGAGGACGAGATAGCCCAGCAGTACGACGGCGATGACGAGACCGACAACGTTCTCCGCGGTCACAGCTTCGCCACCCCCCTGGCAACGAAAGCCACCAACGCGAACACCGCGATCATGGCAACAACGAAGGCCACATCGGCCATCGCGCACTCCTGAAAGAGATCGAGAAATCACGGACCTCTAGAGGAAAGCGTCTTTTCTCGGGAAGACGGCTGACGTTGACGGGTCCCATACGGCCGGAGAGGCGCGGTTAACGGATCTCATACACGGATGGCCCATACATGACTTGCGCCCGGCAGGAATCCTGCCGGGCGCGCGTCCGATACGGGCGCTGGGAGCCGTCCTCCGGCGTCAGCCGGCGCGTGCGGCAGACGCGCCCGAGGAGTCCGATGCGCCCGATGCGCCCGTTACGGCCTCCGGGCCCTGCCCGACGACCCTGGCGTCCTCGGGACGCAGTACGCGCTCCGCCAGCGCGCCGAAGATCAGCCCGAACGCCGTCCACAGCAGCGCCTGCACCCCCAGTGAGGCCAGCCTGAACTCCCAGAGCAGCGCGGCCGGGAAGGTCTCCTTGACCGCGTCGGTGTTGGCGGGAAGCAGCAGACAGGCCACGGCCATGACCACCACATAGCCGCCGCCGGCGGCGACGGTCGCGTTCCAGTTGCCGAGCGCCGGCGCGAGCCGCCGTCCGGCGATGACGGCGACGACCGCGACCAGCACGCTGAGCACGATCATCAGGAAGAACAGCGTCGTGCGCTTGCCGATCGTGTCGGGATTGCCCAGGGCGGGTGGCGTCGCGGGGTATTTGAGGAACGGCACCAGATAGACGGTGGTGAAGGCGGCGCCCGCGACCAGCGCGGCCGTCGCGCGGGGGCGGAGCCGGCCGACGCGGCCCAGACAGATGGCGAAGGCCAGGGAGGCGATGCCGCCCAGGGCCACTCCGTAGACGAGGACGCCGGTCGCGAGACCGAAGGTGGACTGGACCGGCCGCGTGACCAGTTCCTCCTCTTCCTCGGCGGGTGCCGCGGGCGCGCCGGCCGCGTCGTCGTGCTCATGCGCCGGCGCGGACTGCGACTCCTCCAGGGCGATGGAGGAGTCGATGGACGGCTCCCCCACCACGTAGGCGAGCGCGAAGGCGAGCAGTCCGGCGACGACGCCCGCGATCATGCCGCGGACCAGAAGGGTTCTGACGGTGGATGTCTGCATGGCGGGATCAGTGGCAGGGGAAGCCGAGCAGATGACGGCCGTCGTGCACCCACTCGTGCACACCCGCCCCGGAGAACACCGACGTCGCGCCCTGTTCGGCACCGACGAAGTACAGCAGCACCAGCATCAGCGTGCCCACGAAGACAGCCCAGGGCAGAACCGCCCGCAGGGGCAAGGGAGTCAGGGGCGATATCGCTGATCCGGCGGGTGATGAAACGGCCGGGGGCACAATGGACTCAGCCACGGCACAACCTCCTTGGGAACTCGCGTCCCGTTCAGTGGAGCTCGCACGACGGCCATCGGGTCTGACTCACCGGGCCGCCTCGCCGCGCGTACGCGGCCGGGGCTGCTCGGCATACAGTGGCGCGACCGTGCCGGAATCTCACCGGACTTCCGTCTCGCCGTCGTGATATCGACGTGAACGTACCGCGATCGGGCAGGCGGGCCAAGAGGGCGATTCCGCCCGGCGGCGGGCGGCGTTCAGTGGACGTACGACCCTGGAGAGGCCGATGACCCTACGCGTGACGCTCATCTCACCGGCGCTCAGCACCGCGCTGCGCGAGGCGCGTTTCGGCGCCGGACCGCTGGACGTGCTGGACTCGGCCGGGCTGCGTCAGGCCGAGGCCGTACGGGACGCGCACCCGGTCGCCGAGCAACGCGCCACCGCGGACCGGGTGTTCGCGTCCCCTTCGGTGCGCTGCCGTCAGACGGCCGAGGCGCTCGGCCTGGTCGCGGAGCCGCTGGCCGAGCTGCGCACGTGCGCGATGGGCCGCTGGCAGGGGAAGCGGCTGGACGAGGTCGGTGCCGCGGAGCCGGAGGCGGTCGCCGCGTGGCTGACCGACCCGGCGGCGGCGCCGCACGGCGGGGAGTCGCTGGATGCGCTGCACGGCCGCATCGGCCGGTGGCTCGACGCGCTGGGCACGCCAGGCGCGTTGAAACCGTTGGGCACGGACGCGCGCCCCGGATCGGCGCGCGTCCTCGCGGTGGCCGAGCCCGATGTCGTACGCGCGCTGACGGTGCACGCGATCGGCGCGCCGACGCGGGTGTTCTGGCGAATCGACGTACGGCCGCTGACGGTCACGGAGTTGAGCGGGCGAGACGGCCGCTGGAATCTGCGCAGCGGCCGTCCCCTGCAAGATCCGCAAGGTCCGCAAGGTCCGCAAGGTGACTGAGGCCGACGTCACGCCGCCGCGGCCGGTCCCACCAGTTCGCCGAGCACGTCCTCCATGGTCACGAAGCCCAGCACCGTCCCCGCCTCGCCCGTCACCGCGGCGAGATGGCTGTCGGCCGCCCGCAGCGCGGTGAGCGTGTCGTCCAGCGGGGTGTCGATCCGGACCCGTGTCACCGCGTGCAGCGTCGCGCGCGGGAACGGCTTGGTCCGGTCGGCGACGCCGAGGGTGTCCTTGATGTGGAGATAGCCCATGACGGCGCCGGCGGGCCCGGTGACCGGTATCCGCGAGAAGCCGGCCGACGACGCGATCCGCTCCAGCTGTTCGGGCGTCACCCGGTGGTCGACGGTGACCATCCGGCGCAGCGGTACGAGGAGTTCGCCGACCGGGCGGGTGCCCAGCTCCAGCGCGTCCCGCAGCCGTTCGCCGTCGGCCGGTGACAGGAGCCCGGCCTCGCTGGAGACGGCGACCATACGGGCGAGTTCGTCGTCGTTGAAGACGGCGGCGACCTCGTTCTTGGGCTCCACCTTGATCAGCCGCAGCAGGAGGTTGGCGAAGGCGTTGATGCCGAAGATCAGGGGGCGCAGCGCGCGCGTCAGCCCGACCAGGGGCGGACCGAGCAGAAGCGCGGTCCTGGTCGGCGCGGCGAGCGCGATGTTCTTCGGGACCATCTCGCCGAACAGCATGTGCAGATACGTCGCCGCGGTCAGCGCGATCACGAACGCGATCGGGTGCACCAGGGCCTCCGGCACCCGCGCCGCCTCGAAGCCGGGCTCCAGCAGATGCGCGATGGCGGGTTCGGCCACGGCACCGAGGACCAGCGAGGAGACGGTGATGCCGAGTTGGGCCGTGGCCATCATGGCCGACAGGTGTTCCAGCCCGTACAGCACCGTGTGTGCCCGCTTGTCGCCCTTGTGGGCGTGCGGTTCGATCTGGCTGCGGCGGACGGCGATGAGGGCGAACTCGGCGCCGACGAAGAAGGCGTTGGTCAGCAGCGTCAGTGCGCCGATGGCGAGTTGCAGGGCGGTCATCGGGCTTCTCCGGCGTACTGGCGCGAGGGGTTGTCGGTGTCGGGCGGGGCTACAGGCGCGGCTCCGGGCCCCACTGCGGGTTCATGCGCGGTCCGGGGTCCGAGGGCCGATCCGGGCTCGGGCAGGTGTCCGTAGGCCGGGTTCGGCTCGGTGATGTGCACCCGGTCCGCACGGTGGTGCTCGATGTCCAGAACATCCAGCCGCCACCCGTCCAGTTCGACCGTGTCGCCCTCGACGGGGATGCGTTCCAGGCGGGCCGCGACGAGCCCGGCGACGGTCTCGTACGGTCCCTCAGGGGCGACCAGCCCGATCCGCGCCAACTCGTCGATCCGTACGCTGCCGTCCGCCTCCCAGGTCGCGAGCCCGGCCTCGTCCGGCGGCGCGGGCAGCAGGTCGGGGGTCTCGACGGGGTCGTGCTCGTCGCGCACCTCGCCGACGACCTCCTCGACGATGTCCTCCATGGTGGCCACGCCGGCCGTGCCGCCGTACTCGTCGATGACGAGGGCCATCGTGCGCGAGGCTCGCAGACGGTCCAGCAGCCGGTCGGCGGTCAGGGTGTCGGGCACCAGCAGCGGCTCGGTGGCCAGCTCGGTGACGGACACCTGGGCACGCCGCTCGGGGTCCAGGGCGAGGACGTCACGGATGTGGACCGTGCCGATCACCTCGTCCAGGGTGTCGCGGTAGACGGGGAAGCGGGAGAGGCCGGTGGCGTACGTCAGGTTGGCCGCGTCGGCCGCTGTCGCACCCGCCTCCAGCGCCTGGACGTCGACGCGTGGCGTCATCACGTTCTCGGCGGTCAGCTCGCCGAGCCGCAGTGTCCTAACGAAGAGCTCGGCCGAGTCCTGCTCCAGCGCGCCCTCGGCGGCGGAGTGCCTGGCCAGCGAGATCAGCTCGTCGGGTGTACGGGCGGAGGCCAGTTCGTCGGTGGGCTCCAGGCCCATACGCCGGACGACACGGTTCGCCGTGCTGTTGAGATGCCGGATGAGCGGGCCGAAGGCGGCGGTGAACCCGCGCTGCGGGCCCGCGACGACCTTGGCGACGGCCAGCGGCCGGGAGATCGCCCAGTTCTTGGGGACGAGTTCGCCGATGACCATCAGTACGACGGTGGAGATCACGACGCCGAGGACGGTGGCCACGACCGAGGCGGCCGAGCCGAGGCCGACGGCCTTCAGCGGACCGCGCAGCAGCACGGCCATGGAGGGCTCGGCGAGCATGCCGATGACCAGGGAGGTGACGGTGATGCCCAGCTGCGCGCCGGACAGCTGGAACGTGAGCCGCCGGACGGCCTTCAGGGCGCCTTCGGCACCGCGCTCACCGGCGGCCGCGGCGCGCTCCAGGCTGTCGCGCTCGACGGTGGTCAGGGAGAACTCGGCGGCCACGAAGACGGCGCAGGCGAGGGTCAGCGCGAGAGCGATCAGGAGAAGGAAGATCTCGGTCACCGTGCCACCCCCGCCCCGCTGGTCCGATGATGCGGAGAGGAACTGGCACGGCTGGTACTAGGAGGCTCCATCGGGGAACTGCTGCTTCCTTCTTGGTCGGTCGGAGTGTCCCCGCGCCACGATCGGCCAGAAGGGACGGAACATCATGGTAAAGGAATGGCAAATGAAATGGGAGTGCTCGGCGTGGTGACCAAGAGTGACTGAAGTCACCCCGCCGGCCCGACAGGTCTGACGGGTCCGGCAGGTCCGAGAGGGGCCTGACGGCTGTGAGACGCGGGACGGACGGACGACGCTCAGTGACGCTCGCGCCACTCGGCGGCGATCTCCTCGATGTCGTACGGCTTCTTGTTGAGCGGCGGCCCGGCGTGCGGCCTGGCGAGCGCGGCGCGGATCCGCTCGTTGATGTCGGTGATGATCCGCCGCGCCTGCGCCTCCGAAGCGGCCTCGCTGGCGGCGACGACCGCGTCCTCGACCTCCTTACGGAGCATGAGCGTCGGCGGCGCGTAGGAGATTCCCTCCCGCTCCATCTTTCCCTTGATCCACCAGAGTTCGTCGTACGGGGCGTCCGCGGACGCCAGCGGCTTACCGGCCCCCGGCAGATCGTCGAAGGCGCCGCGCTCCGCCGCCTCCCGGATCTGTCTGTCGACCCAGGTCTCGAAGGTGATGCCGGGTGGCTTGCGCTCGGTCATCGTGCGGCCTCCTCTTCGACCGGACCCGCGGCTCGGGCGGTGGCTCGGGGCGGTGGCCTGCGGTTGCCGGCGGGCTCCCTTCCATAGTGCCTGCGAGCAGGGGCGGGCCGGAACGCTCAGAAGTCCTTCCCCGGCCAGTCCAGCAGCCGCGCGCCGATCACCGCCGTCTGGAGCGTGTAGCGGTGGAACGGCTCCGCAGGGTCCGACCCGGTGAGCTTGTGTATACGCTCCAGCCGGTACGTCAGCGCCCGCACGCTCAGATTCAGCCGCCGGGCCGCCTCCGCGGCCACACACCCCGCGTCGAAGTACGCAGTCAACGTGTCCAGCAGCGGTCCGGCGCCGCCGCGCGCTTCTTTAAGAGGGCCGAGCGCACTGCGTACGAGATCGGTCAGCGCCTCCCGGTCCCTGCTCAGCACGGGGTAGACCAGCAGATCGTCCGCGCGGAGCACCGGTTCGTCCAGCCCCATGCGGTCGGCCAGGTCGTGCGCGTTGAGGGCCTCCTCGTACGACTGCACCACCCCGCCCGCGCCCGGGTGCGCGCGCCCGATGGCGACCCGCCCGCCGTCCGTCGCCGCGTGCGCCTGCTTCGCGAAGTACGTGAGAACGTCGCTCTGGTCGGCGGGCGCGACGCAGATGAGCCGCCCGTCCTTGGTGGTCAGCAGGATGCGGCGGTCGCCGAAGCGGGAGACGAGGGCGAGTTCGATGCTGCGGGTGACGGGGTCCGTCTCCGCGTAGGCGGCCTCCCCGACGGCCACGGCCACCGTGTGCGCGTGGGAGAGCTGGAGCCCGAACCGTCCTGCCCGCTCGGCGAGCCTGCCCAGGTCGCTGCGGCCGTGCAGCAGGTCGTCGATGAACTCGCGCCGCGACGCCTCCTCCCGGCGTACGGCGATCCGCTGGGCCCGCTCGTACCCCTCGGCGAACGCGTCGACGGCCTGCTCGACGGCGGCGAGGACGCTGTCGGCGGACGCCGCGCTCGCCGACGAGACGGGCCAGGCGGCGCGGGTGGCGGTCAGATGCCCGCTGACGAGCGCCCGCAGGCCGTGCCCGGCCTCGGCGGCCTGCTCGCCCAGTGCGCGGCGCGAGTCGAGTTCGTCGCGGGTGAGGCGGCGCCCGGTCACCGAGACCTCGGAGAGAATCCGGTCGTAGCCGGTCAGGTACTCCTGGAGGGGTCCCTGGTCCGTGGTCCGGCCTGTCGTCTGCTCCGCCATCTGGGCCCCCGGCTTCCTGATCTGTCCTGACGCGTTCTTAACGCGGGTGCCATCCAGCTTGTCAGAGCCCGATCCGGCGAAGGCACCCGGCATTAAGAACGCGTAAAGATTGCCGGGATCCGGCAGTGCGCGCACGGCCTCTCAAGTGACAGGATCACACCACGGAAAACGGGGGACGGATTCCGGTGCCGGAGTGCGCGCACTCGCACTCCGGCATCCGGAGCCGGTCCGACGGCGGCTCGTACGGAGGTCACAACTCGTACGGCCGCCGCACACATTCCTCCCCGGCGGGGTGACCCGGGCCGGGCCACGGACGACCCGGACTACGCGCCGGCCGCCACCGCGGATTCCGGCCCGTCAGCGCCAGCAGCGAATCGAAGAGGGTCGCGTCCTCGCCCACCGGGACGGGCTCCCCGAAGAGTGGCCCGTCGCGCGGGCCACGTCCCAGGCGTGCGCGGTCAGATCGCCGAGTGCCATCGCCCCGACAGCCCGCGCGGGCATGTTCATGGCCCCCGCGCGCCCTTCCTCCGCGCCCGGGGTCCCGCAGCCCGTGCACGTCGTACTCGTCGCACGGGGTCGGCGCCCCGGCCCGTATTGAACAAACGCGACATAGGATCCGGCCATGACAGCTCCACGGCGCGGCACACGTGGCATCGTCGATGCCTCCGGGCTCTTCGCACGGGTCGATTTCCGCCGCCGTCAGCCGGCGCCCGAGCTGCGCGGGTACGTGGAGTCGTACTGGCTGATCGACTGGGACCTGTCGGAGCCGTACGCCTCCCACGTCGTCCCGCACCCCTCGGTGAACGTGGTCTTCCAGCGGTTCGGCACGGCGCCGCCCTGGGGCGAGGTCGCGGGCATCGGCCTCGAACTGTTCACCCAGAAGCTGGCGGCGGACGGGCGGGTGTGCGGGGTGAAGTTCCGCCCCGGCGGCTTCCGGCCCTTCGCGCCCGCGTGGCCGGTGTCCCGGTGGTCGGGGCGGCGGGTGCCCGTCGCCGAGGTGCTGTCCGCGACGGACGCGGACGTCGCCGCGGTTCTGGATCCTCCTGAGGAGGACGCGCGGGTCGCCGCGCTCGACACGTATCTGCTGGGGCTGGGCGCCCGGCCGGACCCGCAGGCCGACGAGGCGATGCGGGTGGTCCGCCTGGTCGGTGAGGACCGCACGATCCGGCGGGCGGCGGAACTGGCGTCGGCGGCCGGTCTGTCGGTGCGCTCGTTGCAGCGGCTGTTCGCCACGTACGTGGGGGTCGGACCGAAGTGGGTCATCCTCCGCCACCGTATCCACGACGCGCTGGAGCGCGCCGAGGCGGCCGGGGAGCTCGACTGGGCGGCGCTGGCCGCCGAGTTGGGCTACAGCGACCAGGCGCATCTGGTGCGGGACTTCACGGCGACGGTGGGGGTGCCGCCGACGGCGTACGCGCGCGGGGTTCAGTAGCCGGTCCTGCCCGCGCCGCCGACGCCTTCGGTTCAGCGGGTGCCGGTCACCGCGACAACGCCCCGGCCGTGCGCGGCGGCGTACCGCAGCACCCGCAGCGGCCCGGCCAGCAGCCCGGCGGCGTCGAACTCACCCTCCACCGCGCCTGTCATGCCGTACGCCCAGGCCTCGACACGGGCGAGCACCTCCGTACGGCGCGGCCCCGTCACGGCCAGCACGGACTCGGCGCCCGGAAGCGCGCCCCGCACCTCTTCGGCCGCCAGCAGGAAGTCCCCGAACCAGCCCGGAAGCTGGGACGACGCCTCCGTACCGAGGCCGTGGTGCAGCGCGGTCGCGGGCTCCCCGTCGCGTACGGCCACGGTGAACAGAGCGTCCGGATCGGTCGCGCCGTCGGCGGCGGCCTGCCGCAGCAGGTCAGCCGCGGCGTCCTTCATGGCCACCACGGCGGGCGCGGTGGGGCCGCCGCCGCGCGCGAGCGCCGCGAAGCGGCGGGCGGCGGCGGTCGGTTTCGGTGTGAAGTACGGCTCGCGGTCGCCGCCGCCCAGCCACCAGCGCAGATCGTCGGCGCAGCCGTCCGGGACGGTCCAGGTCTCGTCGGCATGCGCGAACCGGGCGGGCAGGGCGACGACCTCGGCGTCGGGTACGGCGCCGACCGACCAGACCCCTGTGCAGCTCACGCGACCGCACCTCCCGCTCCGTTGTCAGTGCCTCGATCTACAGTCGGTTTCATGGAGATGAAATCACCCCGGGTGCGGCTGGAGCCATGGGCCGAGGAGGATCTCGGGCTCCTGCGCGCCGCGAACGCGCCTGAGCTGATGGAGCATCTCGGCGGCCCCGAGACCGAGGAACAGCTGCTGACCAGGCACTGGAGGTATGTGACCCTGAGCGCCGACCGGACGGGCAAGGGGCGGATGTTCCGGATCGTCCTGCTGCCGGGCGGGGAGTCGGTGGGGAACACCGGCTTCTGGGAGAGCACCTGGCAGGGGCAGGACGTGTACGAGACGGGCTGGAGCGTGCTCGGAGGGTTCCAGGGGCGAGGGCTCGCGGTGGCCGGGACACGGGCGGTGGTGGAGCGGGCGCAGGCGGAGCACAAGCACCGCTTTCTGATGGCGTTCCCGTCGGTGGGCAACGGAGCCTCGAACGCGGTGTGCCGCAGGGTGGGCTTCGAACTGCTCGGGGAGAGCGACTTCGAGTATCCGGTCGGCCACACGATGCGGTGCAACGAGTGGCGGCTCGACCTCGAAGCGGACTGAGGCGGAGCGAGACGGGGTGAGGTGACCGGCGTGGACCGACTCGGACCGAAGCGCGCGCGTCACGCCCGGCCGCGCGGAAAGCTCTGGCCCGCCTCACGGCCCGGTGTCATGCTGACGACGTGAACGGACCGGAGATCCACCTCACCTTCGCCCCTGAGCTGCACGGCTTCCTCCCGACAGGGCGGCGCGGCGGGCGCACGACCGTGGCCACGGACGGCTCGTCCACGCTCGGCCATGTCGTCGAATCCCTCGGCGTCCCGCTCACCGAGGCCGGTCAACTCCTGGTGGACGGACGCCCGGTGGCCACGTCGCACATCCCGTCGGCGGGCGAGTCGGTGGAGGTACGGGCGGTGGTCCGGCCGCAGCGCGTCCCGGGGGCGCCGCTGCGCTTCCTCCTCGACGTCCACCTCGGCACCCTCGCGCGCCGGATGCGGCTGCTGGGCATCGACGCGGCATACGAGAGCGAGGACATCGGCGATCCGGCGCTGGCCACACTCTCGGCGAAGGAGCGGCGCGTCATGCTCTCCCGCGACCGGGGGCTGCTGCGGCGCCGGGAGATCTGGGCGGGGGCGTACATCTACAGCGACCGCACGGAGGACCAGCTCCGGGACGTACTGGAACGGTTCGCGCCGGCGCTCGCCCCCTGGACCCGCTGCACGGCCTGCAACGGCCGGCTGGGGCCCGCCGACAAGGACTCGGTCGAGGGCAGGCTGGAGGAGGGCACGCAGCGTACGTACGACGTCTTCGCGCAGTGCACGGAGTGCGGCAAGGTCTACTGGCGCGGCGCGCACCACACGCGTCTGGCGGCGATCGTCGAGGAGGCCGTACGCGAATTCGGGGGCGCGGCAGCCTAGTTGGCGGTCTCCGGCGCGGGCCGTCGACCGCGTGCCGCCGACCGCAGACCGCGTGCCTCAGTAGACGTACAGGTCGCCGGTGGCCGGGACGAGCACGTGGTGCTTGTCGTTGTCCGGGTTGCCGTCGTCGGCGCCACCGTTCCACACGGTGGTGATGTCCACGGACACCTCGGCGGGGTCCCCGACCGTCCGCAGGTCGAGCAGGACCTCGCTGCCCCGCCCGTCCGCACGCAGCGCGCCGGCCCGGCAGTACACGACCTGGTCCCCGCCCCACAGACAGGCCTCCGGCAGCTTCTGTCCGGCGGCCAGCGGTACCGAGAAGCCCAGCCGGGCGGTCACGCCGGCCAGGTCCGACGGGCCGTGGTTGCCGGTCGAGAGCCGCAGGGCGAGGCGTCCGCCCGACAAGGAGATGTGCCCGTGGTGGGCCACGTCGGCCTCGACCGGTCGCTGTTCGGCGGGCACGCCGGTACCCGGGCCGACGCCCACGCCCACGCCCGTCCCCGCGCTCATCGAAAGGACCACGGCCGTGGTCGACACCACCAACATCACCTTACACATAACTCGCATAATGTGAAGATATCGGCGAACCCTCCCTTATTTGACCAACCATCAGTGTGTCGATTCGTCTTCCACCCGCATGGCAGGCTGAGCCCATGCTCGTGGCCCGCTCCGTCGCCCTCTTCGCCGTCGCCGCCCTCTTCGAGATCGGCGGTGCCTGGCTCGTCTGGCAGGGCGTACGCGAACACAAGGGCTGGATCTGGATCGGCGCCGGAGTCATCGCGCTCGGCCTGTACGGCTTCGTCGCCACCCTCCAGCCGGACGGCGAGTTCGGCCGCATCCTCGCGGCGTACGGCGGCGTCTTCGTCGCCGGCTCGATCGCGTGGGGCGTGGTCGCCGACGGCTACCGCCCCGACCGCTACGACATCATCGGCGCGCTGATCTGCCTCGCCGGCATGGCCGTCCTCATCTACGCCCCGCGCAATCACTGAGCCGCACCGCGTGCCTATCCTGGCGAGCCAAGTCGATCAGTCGTCCACACGCGCGAGGAGCACGCCATGACCGTCGCCGGTACCCCCACCGCCGTCGTCACCGGAGCGAGCAGCGGTATCGGAGCCGCCACCGCCCGCCAACTCGCCGCCGCGGGCCATCACGTCGTCCTGACCGCCCGCCGCAAGGACCGCATCGAGGCGGTGGCCGCCGAGATCAACGCGGCCGGGCACTCCGCCACCGCCCATGTCCTCGACGTCACCGACCGCGCGGCCGTCGACGCCTTCGCCGCCGGACTCGGCCGTCTCCCGTCCGTCGACGTGCTGGTCGCCAACGCGGGCGGCGCGCTCGGCGCCGACCCGGTCGCCAGCGGTGACCCGGACGACTGGCGGCGGATGTTCGAGACGAACGTCATCGGCACGCTCCACACCACCCAGGCCCTGCTCCCCGCCCTCACCGCGAGCGGCAACGGCACAGTGGTGATCCTCTCCTCGACCGCCGGCTTCGCCACGTACGAGGGCGGCGGCGGTTACGTGGCGGCCAAGCACGCCGAGCACGTCCTGGCCGAGACGCTGCGCCTGGAGATCGTCGGCACCCCGGTCCGCGTCATCGAGGTGGCGCCCGGCATGGTCAAGACGGAGGAGTTCGCCACCACGCGCTTCCGCGGGGACACCGCGCGGGCGGAGAAGGTGTACGAGGGCGTCGCCGAGCCGCTGAGCGCGGACGACGTGGCCGACACCATCACCTGGGCGGTGACCCGGCCGCACCACGTCAACATCGACCTGCTGGTGGTCCGCCCCCGGGCGCAGGCCTCCAACACCAAGGTGCACAGGGAGCTTTCATGACCGCGGGGCGCGTCAGCGTGCCCGGCGGTACGGTCGCGGCACCACACCGCGCACCGGCGAAACTCGTTTGCCGCCCGCCGGTCCCGGTGGAACGCTCCCCGTCATGACGACGCCAGTCCCCCGCGTAGATCTGCTGGTCCGCCAACTCGACATGTCCTGGGCGCTGTTCGAGTACTTCCTCAAGGACCTGGACGACCGCGCATCCCTCTGGGAACCCTCCACCGACTGCTGGACCGTCCGCCAGGACCCCGAAGGCAACTGGGTCGCCGACTGGCAGGTCCCCGAGCCCGACCCGGTCCCCAGCACCTCGATCGCCTGGCTCACCTGGCACATCGGCTTCTGGTGGACCACCACGCTCACCCACTGCTTCGGGACCGAGGCCCCGCCCCGCGAGTCCATCCACTGGCCGGGCACGACGGAGGCCACGACCGAGTGGCTGACCTCGCTGAAGGACTCCTGGCGCACGGAGCTGCTCCAACTCACGGACGCGGACCTGGACTCGAAGGACCGGACGGCGGGACTGCCGTGGGGCGAGGGCGTGGAACTGGTCCACGTGGCGAGCTGGCTCAACTTCGAACTGACGAAGAACGTCGCGGAAATCGGCCTGACCCAACGCGCCTACCAGACGTCGACGAGGTCCGCCGACTCGTAGCACGGCCGCTCACGGCACGGCTGTGGCGGTGCCGCCGTACGCGGCACCGCCACATCCCCCGTACCGCCTCGTCAGCCCTTTACGCACACGACCTGCTTGAGCTTCGCCACGACCTTGACGAGATCCCGCTGCTGGTCGATGACCTTCTCGATGGGCTTGTACGCCCCCGGGATCTCGTCCACGACACCGGAGTCCTTACGACACTCCACGCCCCGCGTCTGCTCCTCCAGGTCCTTGGTCGTGAAGCGCTTCTTCGCCGCGTTGCGGCTCATCCGCCGACCCGCCCCGTGCGACGCCGAGTTGAACGCCGCGCTGTTGCCGAGGCCCTTCACGATGTACGTGCCGGTGGCCATCGAGCCGGGGATGATCCCGAGGTCGCCGCTGCCCGCCCGGATCGCACCCTTGCGCGTCACCAGCAGGTCCACGCCGTCATAACGCTCCTCGGCAACGTAGTTGTGATGGCAGCTGATCTCCTGCTCGAAGGTCACCCGCGCCCTCTTGAACTCCTTGCTGAGTACGTCCTTGAGCAGACTCATCATGATCGCGCGGTTGTACTTCGCGTACTCCTGCGCCCAGAACAGGTCGTTCCGGTATGCCGCCATCTGCGGCGTGTCCGAGAGGAAGACCGCCAGGTCCCCGTCGACCAGCCCCTGGTTGTGGGCGAGCGACTGGGCCACGCCGATGTGGTACTCGGCAAGCTCGTTGCCGATGTTCCGGGAGCCGGAGTGCAGTGTGAGCCAGACCGAGCCCGCGGAATCGACGTTCACCTCGATGTGGTGGTTGCCCGCACCGAGCGTTCCCATCTGCCTTACCGCCCGCTGCTGACGGAATTTGACCGATTCCGCGATCCCGTCGAACCGCTTCCAGAAGTCGTCCCAGCGCGCGCCGAGCACGGCGTCCGGCTCGACCAGGTCGTCATGCATCCCGCGCCCCACCGGAATGGCCTGCTCGATCCGGGAGCGGAGGCGGGAGAGGTCGCCCGGGAGGTGGTTCGCCGTCAGGGACGTCTTGACCGCCGACATGCCGCATCCGATGTCCACGCCCACCGCGGCCGGGCAGACCGCGCCCTGCATCGCGATGACCGAGCCGACGGTGGCGCCCTTGCCGAAGTGGACGTCGGGCATGACCGCGAGGCCCTTGATCCAGGGCAGCGTCGCGACGTTCCGGAGCTGCTGCATCGCGACGTCCTCGACCGAGGCGGGGTCCGTCCACATCCGGATGGGGACATTCTCGCCCGGCACTTCCACGTACGACATATTTCCTCTATTCCCCCGAAAGTCTGAAAGAGCAAAAACCGCGTCCAGGACCACCAAAACAGACAGCGGACCGGCATCCACGGCAATGCGTGCGGTAGACATTGTGTCCACCGCACGCCACGCGGCGGCAAACCCTTTTTGCATGAACTCGCCATGTGCGCGGAACCAGGAACCAGCGCGGCACCTGCGTAGTTCTCACCAGTGCGACCACTAGAACTCATGTCCACATCACGTAGATAAGGAGCCCAGGGACCGTGCAGCGAAAGGCGTACGTACCCGGCCTGGCGGCGCTGCTCGTGACGCTCGTCGCGGGATGCACCTCCGGTACCGACGGCGACGGCTCCGACATCGACGCCAAGGCCGGTGTCTCCACCACGACCACCGCGCCCCCCGGCAAGTACCGCACGCTGCGTGAGCCGTGCGGGTCGGTGGACCGCGCCACGCTGCGGGATCTGCTGCCGGGCGCCGGGCAGCTCCCCGAGGACGAGCAGGAGAAGGTGTTCAAGGGCACGGCGGCGGTGACGTACGACACCGATCGCCGCGTCGGGTGCTCCTGGTCGGCGGACGCCCCGAGCGCCTCGCACCATCTGGTGATCGACGTCGAGCGCGTCGTGTCCTACGACCCGGCGGTGAGCGACGCCGACAAGGCGCAGGAGGTGTACGCGAAGAAGGAGGACGGCGCGTCCCTGCCGCCTCCGGTCGACGGACCGAAGGACGAGCCGGGTCCGTCCGGGTCACCGGAGGGAAAGCCGTCCGGATCCCCCTCCGGGTCCCCGTCCGACGGCAAGACCCCCAACAGCGGCACGACCACCAGCCCCGCCAGGACCACCCCGCCCCCCGGCCTCCAGCCCCGCCTGCTGGACGACCTCGGGGACGCGGCCTTCGTGGACGACGTCTTCGCCCCGTCCGGCTCGGCCGCCAAGCGCCGTACGGTCAGCGTGGTGTTTCGCACATCGAATGTGGTCGTGACGGTGCGGTACGCGGAGCAGCCGGCCCACCCGACGACGGTCCCCGACAGCAAGGAACTGCAGGAAAAGGCCCGGGGACTGGCCCGGAAGCTGGCCGACCAGCTCAACGAGTAGGGGCGGGCGAAGGGGCCGGGGCCGCCTTCCCGCCGGGTGCACGCCCGTCGCCGAGTCCGCCGCCCGAGCCCTGAGTCGTGCCCCGGGCGGTTACCGTGGCCGATCGGACCGTACGACTATCGACTCAAGGAACTCTGAAGGAACCATGCAGCGATCAGCCCCGCGACCCAGCCGCTCCCGCACCCGCACCCGCGTACGCATGCTCGCCTGCGCAGCAGTCCCGGTGATGATCGTCGCCGCAGGCTGCTCGTCCGGCTCCGACGGCGGCGACGCTGACGCGGACAAGCCCGCGGCCACCACCTCGAAGGATGCGCCGAAGGTCGCCCCCGCGAAGTTCACGACGCTGCCGGCCGACCCGTGCAAGTCGATCGCGGCGAAGACGATCGCGGACCTGGTGCCCAAGGCGAAGGACAAGTCGGGGTCGGCGGGCAAGTCCTCCGACATCACGACGCGCGGCAGTTGCTCGTGGAACGGGCTGGACGACAACGGCGTCAAGGGCTCGCAGTACCGCTGGCTGGACATCTCCCTGATGCGGTACGACTCCGAGGAGGGCCTCGGCTCGGGCCAGGACCGCGCCGCGGACTATTACAAGAAGGAGGTCGCCAAGGCCAGTGCCACCGAAGGCGCGAAGGGCCTGAAGGCGGCCCCTGCCGCCGGCGTCGGCACGGAGGCGACAACGGTCACTTACAGCGTGACGAAGACGGGCGAGTCCTTCGCCTACGCGACGGTCGTGGCCCGCTCCGAGAACGTGGTGATCACGCTCACGTACAACGGCGCCGGGTACGCGGGCGCGAAGTCCCCGGTGGCCTCGGATCTGGTGAAGGGCGCGACGAAGGCGACCAAGGAAGCGGTGGCGGCGGTTCCGGCGGCGACGGAGTAGCCCGTTCCGGTCCGCCCCCGGCCACGTGTCGCGGCCCCTTGTCGCGGTTCGCGTCCCGGTATCGCCGGGCGCGTACGGCTGTGCGCGCACCTCGATTGAGGACAAACAGCCCACCACGTGGCTGTTCGTGCCTCAACTCCGGGTCGCGCAAGGCTCCCTGCGCCACAGCACCCGTACACATGTGCCAGGCTGTGCCCCGCCAGATATCCAGGACGGGAGGGGCAACGGGTGGCCGCGATGCAGCTCACTCGCACGCACCGAATACTCATCGGCATCGTCGTCGCCGGCGCGGTTCTCATCGCCGCGATCGGTTTCGCGGGGTCGTACGCAGCCGTGCGCGAACTCGCCGAGCAGAAGGGCTTCGGCCGCTTCTCCCTCGTCTTTCCCATCGGCATCGACGCGGGTATCTGCGTCCTGCTGGCGCTCGACCTCCTGCTGACCTGGCTGCGGATCCCGTTCCCGCTGCTGCGCCAGACCGCGTGGCTGCTCACCGCGGCCACGATCGCCTTCAACGGCGCCGCGGCCTGGCCCGACCCCCTCGGCGTCGGCATGCACGCGGTGATCCCCATCCTCTTCGTCGTCTCGGTGGAGGCGGCCCGCCACGCGGTCGGCCGCATCGCGGACATCACCGCCGACAAGCACATGGAGGGCGTCCGCCTCACCCGCTGGCTGCTCGCGCCGGTCCCGACGTTCAAGCTGTGGCGGCGGATGAAGCTGTGGGAGATCCGCAGTTACGAGGACATCATCCAGCTCGAACAGGACCGGCTCATCTACCAGGCCCGCCTCCAGGCGCGCTACGGCCGCAACTGGCGCCGCAAGGCACCCATCGAGGCGATGATGCCGCTGCGGCTCGCCAAGTACGGTGTCCCCCTCGCCGACACCGCCCCGGCCGGCCTCGCCGCCGCGGGCATCGAGCCCGCCCTGCTGCCACCGGTCCCCGCCACCGCGATCGAGCCCGCCCCCGTGCCCGCCGTACAGAACACCGTGGCACCCGCCCCGGACCAGCGTCCCGCTCCCGACGTCGTCGAACCTCCCGAGCAGCCCGACCACGCCGAGCCGCCCAGTCAGTGGCTCCACGCACGCGACCCCCGGTCCGTCGAGTACCAGGGCGGCTACGACCCGACGTACGACCCGGACGCCGCGTACCAGCAGGCGTACGTGGAACAGCAGCGGGCCGAACAGTTCGACGAACAGCAGCAGTTGCGGGCCCTGCGGCAGTTCGACGAACAACAACAGTTCGACGAGCAACAGCAGTTCGAGGAACAACAGCGGTTCGAGGCTCAGCAGGGCCTCGAACAGCAGGCGTTCCCACAGCATTACGAGGAGCCGCCGCCCCCGGAGCCCTCTATGGAGGAAACCGGCAGCTTTCCGATTCCGGCCGGTCCGGGGCGTACCCGCGAGCTGGGGACGGGCGGCGGCAATGAGCCGACCGAAGAGGACTACTACCTGGTCTTCAAGAAGTCGATAGACGGCAGCTACCCGACCTCGGGCCAGTTCAGGGGCGACGTGGAGGCCACGTACGGCACTTCGCTGCCGCTGCGCGAAGCCGACCGCATGGTCAACCGCTTCACGAACCGCCACACCGCAGAACTCCAGGAAGACCACATCGCCTGAGCCTGAGCCACCGCGCGAACCGGCCACCGGACACCCCCGGTGGCCGGTCCCGTCTCACTCCCCCAGCAGCGTCCGCACCCGGTCCGCCCCCACTGCCAGCAGCAGCGTCGGCAGCCGGGGCCCGGTGTCCCTGCTCACCAGCAGCCGGTAGAGCACCGCGAAGAACGACCGCTGCGCGGCCTTCAGCTCCGGCGTGGGCTTCGCGTCGGGCTCAAGCCCCGCCAGCACCTTCGGCACGCCGTAGACGAGCGTCGTGAGCCCGTCCAGCGACCAGTGCGACTCCAGGTCCGCCAGCAGCAGCCGCAGCGCCTCGCGCGTCTGCTCGTCCAGCGAGTCCAGCAGCTCCCGGTCGGGCTCGCCACGGACGACCGTCCGGGCCTCGGCCGGCACCTGGCTGGTGATCCAGTTCTCCGCCCTGTCGAGCCGGGGCCTGGCCTCGTCCAGCGAGGTCAGCGGGTCGGCCGGGTCCAGCTCGCCGAGAATGCGCAGCGTCTGCTCCTCGGCGCCCGCCGTGATGTCCACGACGGACGCGAGCGTGCGGTACGGCAGCGGATGCGGCGTACGCGGCAGCTCACGGGCCGCCGTACGTGTGGCCCGCGAGTACGCCGCGGCGTCGGCCGCCTGCACCGACCCGTCCGCGATCTTGCGCTCCAGGGCGTCCCACTCGTCGTACAGCCGCTGGATCTCCTGGTCGAAGGCGATCTTGAACGACTGGTTCGGCCTGCGCCGCGCGTACAGCCAGCGCAGCAGCGGCGCCTCCATGATCCGCAGCGCGTCGGCCGGGATCGGCACGCCTCCCTTGGAGGACGACATCTTCGCCATCCCGGAGATCCCGACGAAGGCGTACATCGGCCCGATGGGCTGCACGCCGTCGAAGATCTCGCGCACGATCTGCCCGCCGACCACGAAGGACGACCCGGGCGACGAGTGGTCGACACCCGACGGCTCGAAGACCACGCCCTCGTACGCCCAGCGCATCGGCCAGTCGACCTTCCAGACCAGCTTGCCGTGGTTGAACTCGCTGAGCAGGACGGTCTCGCTGAAGCCGCAGTCCTGGCAGAAGTAGTCCAGCTCCGTCGTCTCGTCGTCGTACGCCGTGACGATGGTCAGGTCCTTGCCGCAGCCCTCGTTGGTGCAGTACGGCTTGTAGGGGAAGTACCCGGCCGCCCCGGCGCCGTCGTCCTCGTCGGCGGCGCCCGACCCCTCGGCGGCCTCCAGCTCGGCCTCGTCGACCTTCTTCTGCTGCTGGGGAGCCTTCTTCTGCGGGCCCGCCGCCTTGTCCTTCGTGCGGTAGCGCCCGAGGATCGCGTCGATCTCGCCCCGGTGCCGCATCGCGTGCAGGATCTGCTCGCGGTAGGTCCCCGCCAGATACTTCTCGGTCTGGCTGATCCCGTCGTACTCGACGCCCAGCTCCACCAGCGACTCGATCAGCTGCGCCTTGAAGTGCTCGGCCCAGTTCGGGTACGCGGACCCGGCCGGCGCGGGCACGGACGTCAGCGGCTTGCCGATGTGCTCGGCCCAGGACGTGTCCACCCCGGGGACCCCGGCCGGCACCTTGCGGTACCGGTCGTAGTCGTCCCACGAGATGAGGTGCCTGACCTCGTACCCCCGCCTGCGGATCTCGTCGGCGACGAGATGCGGTGTCATGACCTCGCGCAGATTGCCCAGGTGGATGGGGCCCGAGGGGGAGATGCCTGACGCGACGACGACCGGTTTGCCAGGCGCACGTCGCTCCGACTCGGCGATGACATCGTCCGCGAAACGGGAGACCCAGTCGGTCTCGGTGCTCTGAGCCACGGTCGGCACGTCCTTCTTTCTGCTACGCCCTGCGGAATACGCCCGATACACCTGCGATACCGGCGACGACCATTGTCCCAGGCCCCTACGACAATGCGAAAACGACTTGTCGCCCCATGGGAGAATGGGACGACGTACAGACCCTCTACAGGAACGGCTCCCAGCCCATGGCCCCGGTCACTTCCCTCGCATCGACCGTCGATCAGCGCATCGCGGACGCCCTCTCGGCAGCCCTGCCGGAGGCCGGCACCGCGGACCCCCTGCTGCGACGTAGCGACCGGGCGGACTTCCAGGCCAACGGGATGCTGGCCCTCGCCAAGAAGCTGAAGGGCAACCCGCGCGAGCTGGCGGGCAAGGTCGTGGACGCGCTCTCCCAAGGAGACGTCATCAAGGAGGTCGAGGTCTCCGGCCCCGGCTTCCTCAACATCACCGTCACCGACCGGGCGATCATCGAGACGCTGGCCGCCCGGGTCGCGGACGACCGGCTCGGCGTCCCGTACGCCACCGAACCCGGCACGACGGTCATCGACTACGCGCAGCCCAACGTCGCCAAGGAGATGCACGTCGGCCACCTGCGCTCCGCCGTGATCGGCGCCGCGATGGTCGAAATCCTGGAGTTCACCGGCGAGAACGTGATCCGGCGCCATCACATCGGCGACTGGGGCACGCAGTTCGGCATGCTCATCCAGTATCTGACCGAGCACCCGCACGAGTTGGACCACAGCGGTGGGCAGGAGACCTCCGGCGAGGAGGCGATGTCCAACCTCGGCCGTCTCTACAAGGCCGCCCGCACGCTCTTCGACTCCGACGAGGAGTTCAAGGGCCGCGCCCGGGACCGGGTCGTCGCACTCCAGGCCGGTGACGCCGCGACCCTGGACCGGTGGCAGCGGTTCGTCGACGAGTCGAAGATCTACTTCCGCTCGGTCTTCGACAAGCTCGACATGGAGATCCGGGACGAGGACGTCGTCGGCGAGTCCGGCTACAACGACATGCTCGAAGAGACCTGCCGCATCCTTGAGGAGACGGGCGTCGCCGTCCGCTCCGACGGGGCGCTCTGTGTCTTCTTCGACGACGTGAAGGGCCCCGACGGCAATCCGACGCCGCTGATCGTCAAGAAGACCAACGGCGGTTACGGGTACGCGGCGACCGACCTCTCCGCGATCCGCGACCGGGTGGGGAATCTGAAGGCGAACACCCTGCTGTACGTGGTGGACGCCCGCCAGTCGCTGCACTTCAAGATGGTCTTCGAGACCGCCCGCCGGGCCGGCTGGCTGAACGACCAGGTTCACGCCGTCCAGCTCGCTTTCGGCACCGTCCTCGGTAAGGACGGCAAGCCGTTCAAGACCCGTGAGGGCGAGACGGTGCGGCTGGTGGATCTGCTGGACGAGGCGGTGGAGCGCGCGTCCGCGGTCGTCCGGGAGAAGGGCGAGGGCCTTGGTCTCACGGAGGACGAGATCGTCGAGCGCGCCACCGAGGTGGGCATCGGCGCGGTGAAGTACGCGGACCTGTCGACCTCCGCGTCGCGGGACTACAAGTTCGACCTGGACCAGATGGTGTCGCTGCACGGCGACACGAGCGTCTACATCCAGTACGCGTACGCCCGGACGCGGTCGATCTTCGGCAAGGCCGGCGACCGTACGCCGGTGGCCCGTCCCGAGCTCGAACTGGCCCCGGCGGAGCGGGCGCTGGGGCTGCACCTGGACCAGTTCGGCGAGGTCGTGGCGGAGGCGGCTTCGGCGTACGAGCCGCACAAGCTGACGGCGTATCTGTACCAACTGGCTTCGCTGTTCACGACGTTCTACACCGAGTGCCCCGTCGTTAAGCCGGCGCCGCCGCAGGAGGTCGCCGAGAACCGCCTGTTCCTGTGCGACCTCACGGCCCGCACGCTGCACCAGGGGATGGCGCTCCTCGGCATCCGTACGCCCGAGCGGCTGTAGGGCCGGCCGGCGGGCCGCTCACCGCGCCACTCACCGCAGGACGCCGCGTATCTCCGGGTACTCGACCTCGTCCGGCAGCCGGTAGCCGAGCACGATGAGCCGCGCCGCGACGTCCGCCGGGCTGCGCCCCGTGAGGCTCGCGCTGCGCAGCACGCTCTCCAGGTGGACGTCGTCCAGGTATGAGCGGGTGACCGTGTCCAGGAGCGCGATGTCCGCCTCGTCCACGGTCTCGGGCAGGCCGGCGTTCTCGTGCAGCCAGTGCCCCAGCGCGGCCAGTCTCTCGGCGACCTGGGCGGGGGTACGGCCCGTGACCAGGGCCGCGCGCAGGATGTGGCGCGCCTGGAGCCCGACGACGTCGTTCTTCATCAGCCAGGGCGCCCGGCCGTCGAGATTCTCGCTGAGGAGGACGAGGTCGTCGGCCTCCGGGCTGTCGGGGACGTTCCCGTCCGGCGGCTGGCAGCCCAGTTCGCCCAGCCGGGCGAGGATGTCCTCGCGCGAGCGGCCCGTGTCCCGGGCCACGGCAAGGACGTGCCCGACGGGCGCGGCCGTCCAGGGGCCGATCCAGCGGTGGGACGCGGTGTCCCGGATCCTGAGGATCCGCTCGTCCGCGGGTTCGGGCGTGTACGGCAGCCGCAGGCCGAGTTCGGTCAGCCTCTCGGCGGCGACGCGCGGGCTGCACGCCAATTCCTGAGCCACGCCGAGCACATGCTGCGCGGACACCTCGTCGCCCCAGTCGAGCCAGCCACCCCGGCGGCTGGTGCGGATCAGCGCGGCATCACGCGGGTCGGCGCTCTCGGGCAGCGGCCGGACCCCGGTCCCGACCTGGAAGCCGTAGGCGCCCATGCGCCGCGCGACATCGGCCGGGGACCGCGCGGCGCGGGCCGCCGACTCGATGATCTGCCGCAGGGGCACGGTCTTGTCGACATCGACCGGAGTGAGGCCGTACGTCGACTCCACGCTCATGATCAGCGCGTCGTCGTCGGGCTCGACCGCGTCGGGCAACTGCCCTTTGGAGCGCTGCACGTCGGCGTATCCCAGTGCGCCCAGCCGTACGAGCACGTCGGCGGGGCTCCACTTCAGCCTGGCCGCGATGATCAGCACGATCCCGTACGGCACCTGCTTCGCGGGATCCCGCCAGGGGTACCTGCCGTTCAGACTGCGACTGGCGATCAGATGGTCGTCCGGGTCCTGGGACTCGGGGGCACGGGGCTGGGATTCGCGGGGCATGGTGTGGCCTTTCGATGGAGGTGGATGACGCGGGTGCTCATTCGGACGCCGCGATGTACCGGCCGTCCTCGTCCCAGTCGTCCACCTCGCGTTCGTGCTTCGCGGTCAGATCCACCCGCACCCCCGCCGGCTCCAGCGCCGTCCAGATCCGCAGCATCATCTCGTCGCTGATGAAGTGGTGGGAGAGGTCTAGCTCCCGCAGATGGGTCAGAGGCTGCCCCTGGAGCAGCGCCTCCACCCCGTCGTCGGAGAGCGTGCCCAACGACAGGCTCAGCGAGGTGAGTTGGGGCACGACGGGCGCGGAGGCGAGTGCGGCGGCCAACTCGTCCTGGATGAAGCTGTTCTGGAGGCCGAGATGGCGCAGGGCGGGCTTGCCCTCGCCCGCGAGCAGCGGGGCGAGCTGCTCGACCGTGACGCCGCCGCCGTAGTTCTCGTCACCGAGCCACAGCTCCAGGCGTTCCAGCGACGGCAGTTGGGCGGCGGCTATCTGCTCCACCGCGTTCGGGGGCAGCCCGCCGGACTCGACACGCAGGACGCGCAGGTTCTCGTGGCCCGAGACGGGGAAGTCCAGGCCTTCCCCGCCGCGCACGGCCAGCTCCGTGAGCCCCGGGAACGCCGCCAGGAGCGGTGCGAGATCACCGAGGTAGATCGAGGAGATCATCGCCTGCTCGTCCTCCAGATCGCCGAGGAAGAGCGCTTCGAGCCCGGTCAGCCGGGGGGCCAGATCGATCAGATCGTCGTCCCCCATCCCTCCGTCCCCGTCGTACCAGGGCTGTCCGAAGATGATCGCCCGGACCTTCGCCAGATCCACGGACTCGGTGAACCGCTTCCAGCAGTCCTCCCCGCTCTCTTCGTTCTCGTACGGCTCCCGGTCCAGGCGCCAGGCGACCTCGTCGGCGGATGGCAGGTCGGCGGGGTCGGCGTACGGCGGGAAGTTGTACGCGGGCAGGCCGTGGAAACGCTCCACATGGTGCACGTAGGACAAGATCAGTCTCCTGAGACTCCGTATGCCCGGTCACCGATCAGCGATCACCGATCACCGGTTCGAGGACGCCATCCTTCCGTCTCCGGCGCTCCTCTCGCAGGCGCTTGCTTACCTCGCGGTGCGTATCGCACCAAATAGTCGGTACTTGTGGGCAGAAGTCCTCCGGCCGAAGATCGGGAGCGACCCCGTCGGCACCTCCCGAGGAGCACCCGTATGTCCCCGAGCCCCAAGCCCGCCGTCTCCGTCATCGGCCTCGGCATGATGGGCACCGCCCTGGCCGTCGCCTTCCTCGGCGCCGGGCACCCGGTCACCGTCTGGAACAGATCGGCCGCCAAGACCGGGCCGCTGGCCGCCCAGGGCGCCCTTCCGGTGGACACGGCCGCCGAGGCGGTCGCCGCGAGTCCGCTGGTGGTCGTCTGCCTCTCCACGTACGACACGGTCCGCGCCGTCCTCGAACCGCTCTCCGGGCAGCTGGCCGCCAAGACCCTCGCCATCCTCACCAACGGCACCCCCGAGCAGGCGCGTTCACTCGCCGCCTGGGCGGCCGAGGAGGGCGCCGAGTATCTCGACGGCGGGATCATGGCCGTTCCGCAGATGATCGCGGGACCGCACGCGTACGTCCTCTACAGCGGTCCGCGCGAGGTCTTCGACGCGCACCAGGGGACGTTCGCGGCGCTCGGCGGCACGACGTACGTCGGCGCCGACCCCGGTCTGGCCGCGCTGTACGACCTGGCGCTGCTCACCGGCATGTACGGGATGATCACGGGGGTGATGCAGGCGTACGCCCTCGTCCGTACGGAGGCCATCGCGGCCACCGAGTTCTCGGAACTGCTGGTGCCGTGGGTGGGCGCGATGCTCGGCGCCGCGCCCGCGTGGGCGGCGGCGATCGACTCGGGGCGGCATCTGACGGACGTGTCGAGTCTGGCGGTCAATCAGGAGGCGTTCCCGAACCTGCTGAGCACGTTCGCCGCGCAGGGGGTGAGCGGCGAGCTCTTCGCCCCCGTCCAGGACCTGCTGGACCGCGCGATCGCCGAGGGGTACGCGGCCGACGGGCTGTCGCGCCTCGCCGACCTGCTGCGTACGCGGCCGGGTCAGCCGTTCCCCGCCTGAAGTTCCACAAGCCGAACTCCGTTGTCAGTGGCGGCCCTTAGTGTCTCCTGCATGGCGACGCTCCCCAATCCCCTGCCCGCTCTGGCCGCCGACCCCTCCGGGCGCTCGGCCGGGCTCCAACTGCCGCCCGGCAAGCTGGTCGACGCGACCATCGACGGGACCTGGCACGAACCGCTTCTGTGGTACGCGGACGAGCCGGCGTCCCCGACCGCCTGGGCCGATCTGCTGCCCGCCCGCAGAACGGCCGGGCTGCACCCGCTGCTCGTGCACGGGGGTCACCGCGAGCAGTGGCCCGAGGAGTGGGAGCTGAGCCCGGATTCGGTGTCGTATCCGGGCGACCACGACGCGGAGGACGTCCTCGCGGGCTCCTGGGCGGACGTGACGGAGGAGGACGAGTGGCCGGGCCTCGCGCCGGCTCCCGACCCGTTGTCGTCCGGTGACCCGGACAAGGAGGCCGCCGAGATCGCCTCCCTCCTTACGGACGAGGGCAGTTGGATGCACGGCGCGCGCGTCGCCCTGGTCCCGGCCCGCCGCAGCGCGGACATACCGGCGGCCATCGGCTGGACGGGGCCGCTGAACCACGAGGGCGACGTGGCGCGGCTGTCGGCGGTGCTGCGGTCGTGGGAGGACCGGTTCGGGATACGGGTGGTGGCGCTCACGTTCGACCAGCTGGTGGTCTCGGTGGCCGCACCGCCGACGACCCAGGAAGAGGCGGAGGCGGTCGCGGCGGAGCACTTCGCGTTCTGCCCGGACAACGTCAACCAGGGCCGCCACACCACGCTTCCGGCGTACGCCACGCACCAGGTCCTGGGCCAGCCGGCCTGGACTTTCTGGTGGGACTAGGTCCCGTCCCACCGGACAAGGCCCAGAGGGGCACCCCCTAGGCCAAATACGTGAATCACCCAGGTCACGCCGTGGCCTTTGGGCGACTGGACAGATACATCGATCAAGGGGTTACACAACGAACAGAGGAACGAAATGGACATGACGAACAAAAGAGCTCTTACTGTGCTGAGCGCGGCGGTGCTGGCCGCGGTACTCCCCACCTCCGACGCCGCCGCGGACGAGACCAACACCCATTCCCACAACGGCTTCACACTGCTCTCGGTCGGTCAGATCGACGACCCGGCCGAGGACGTGCTGGAACACGCGACGGTGTTCGGCGAGACGCGCATGACAGAGGGAGCGGAGGCGCCTGATTCGGCGGAGACACCCGAAGCGCCGGACACCGCGTAGGCCGCGCCTCAGGGGATCTGGCCCGAGTCGTTCACCGCCGCTGTCTCCCACTTCGACCCGCCGAGCGGGTAGTCGTACGACGGCCGCCCCTGCCCGCCGCTCGTACGGAACGGCTTCCCCGCGTCGTCCACCCGGAGCGTCCCCTGCCGGCCGCCGCTGGACCACTGGAGTTCCAGGTACCAACTGACGTCGCGGGCAGAGGCGTTCGCGGTGATGTAGAAGACCTCCGGGTCGGACTCGCTCACCTTGTAGGGGAAGTCGCGCTGGCCCGACTTCGGTACGGAGGCGGGGCGGCCCTCGTCCAGGTTCACGGCGAAGGACTTGGTCGAGACACCGCCGCCGCAGCCGACCCCCATACCGAAGTCGTTCCAGGCGAGCGGCTCCCCGGTCTCCACCACGCGCACGTCGAGCGACTTGAGTACGACGGTCTCGCTCCCGGTGCCCTGTACGGCCAGTTCGATGAACTGGCTGCCGCTCGCGACCGCGCCGAGCGCGCCCACCCAGCCGGGGGCGTCCGGCTCGGCGGGGGGCGGGGGGACCTGCTCCGGGGGACGGTCGATCAGATAGCGCTGACTGCACGGGCTCTCGAAGGCGTACGGCTTGGTGGTCACCGTCACCGGCACCCCGGCGGCCGACCCCTTCCCGGCGTCGCCGCCCCCGTTCTCCTTCTCCCGCGGGGTCGCCTTGTCCGACGGACTCGCGCTGCGCGAGGGCGACTTGTCGGGGGACGGTGATCCCGACGGCGAGGCGGACGGCGGGGCCGTCTCCGGCGCACCGCCGGCCTCGGTCCCGGACGCGACGGGGGAACGGTCGCTCGACGGATCGTTGAGAGGACCGAAGACGAGGGCGGGTACGGCGACGGCCACGACGACCGCAGCGGCGGCGAGAGTGACGTACAGACGCTTCCTGCGGCGCGAGGGAGGCGTGGCGCCGGCGGGCGGGCCGGCGTCGGGAGCCGGGGCTTCAGCCGTTTCAGCCGGTTCACTCCGCTCAGAAGACCCGGAAGACTCCGAAGGCTCGGCCACCTCCGCCGCCTCCGCCGTCTCCACCGCCGCCTCCCCCGCCCCCGCCGACGCGTTGGCCGGCGGCGCGGACCGCGACCGCCGCCGCGCCTCGTCCGCGAGAATCCACCGCCGGTGCAGCTCCACGAACTCCTCGCCCTTCGCCCCGCACAGCCGCCCGAACCGCTCCGCCACCGCGAAGTCGGCGGGCACGGCGTCGCCGTTGCAGTAGCGGTGCAGCGTGGACGTACTGACATGGAGCTTCGCGGCGAGCGCGCCGTAGCTCTGTCCCGAGCGGTTCTTCAGCTCGGTGAGCAGTTCGGCGAAAGCTCTGGATTCGGTCGTCGCCACTCGCGGTTCCCCTCCACGTACGTGTGCCACAGTGCGCGGCCGTTCCAGGAACGCGTCCCAGGGAAACATCGTCCCCGCAGGTCAAAGCCGTCTCAGCGTTCCAGCTTCCCTCATTGTCCCTTGCCGATTGCGGCCGCTTCCGACCGCCCCGCAAGGTGGGTGCAGCACCCGCCGAACGAGGAGGAGCGATCCGAACCCGCCTCCGCGACAGCCTCGTCGATGCCGTGGCCGTCTGCGTACTCATCACCTGCACAGCCGTGCTGCTCGTGCTCATCAACCGCTACTGAACGCACCACAACGGGAGACAGAGACTCATGCGTAACCTTCGATTCCGCTCGGCCGCCACCACCGCCACCACCGCGCTCGTGGCCGCACTCGCCCTCACCGCCTGCGGGCCGGACGACGTGGTCAACTCCACCCCGAAGCCGGACTCCACGGCCGCCGCCGGCACGGCCACGGACGCGCCGGACGCCAAGGAGAGTGAGCAGCCGCCCGCCGACCAGAACACGGACAAGGGCAACGGAAACGACAACGCCAGCGACGCCAACGGCAGCAGCGGGAGCGGCAGCGACAAGAGCGCCGGCAAGGGCAGCTCCAAGACCAAGACCTCCACCTGCACCGGCGACAACACCAACGTCACCGTCACCAAGGTCAGCCGGCCCCTCAACCACCTGCTGGTGACCGCCACCAACACCGGCAGCGGCGACTGCCACGCCTACTACGCGCCCCTCCTCGGCTTCGACGAGGCCCAGGCCGTCACCCAGATCAACGAGGACAGCAAGCCGCAGGCCGTGGTCACCCTGTCGCCCGGCCAGTCGGCCTACGCCTCGATCGCGCTGGGCGGCGTCGACGGCGCCCCGACCACCGCGGCGTACAAGCTCAGCGTCCACTTCTCGGGCCGCGCCAACGAGGGCTCGGAGGGCTCCTCAGCCGGTCCGATCACCCTCCCGAAGGGAACGGCGACCACCGCGGACACGTCGGTCTCCTACTGGCAGTCGACCATGGCCGACGCCCTCACCTGGTAGCCGGGGCGGCCGGTCACGCGCGGGCGGCGTCACAGCGCCCGCGCGACCTCCGTCGCCCAGTAGGTGAGGATCGTCCCGGCGCCGGCCCGCTTGATCCCGGTCAGGCTCTCCAGGATCGCCTTGTCCCGGTCGATCCAGCCCTTCTCGGCCGCCGCCTCGATCATCGCGTACTCACCACTGATCTGGTACGCGGCGACGGGCACGGCCACCTCGGCGGCGACCTTCGCGAGCACGTCCAGATACGGCCCGGCCGGCTTCACCATCACCATGTCCGCGCCCTCTTCGAGGTCGAGCGCCAACTCCCGCAGGGACTCGCGGGAGTTGGCCGGGTCCTGCTGATACGTCTTGCGGTCGCCCGTCAGCGACGAGCCGACCGCCTCCCGGAACGGGCCGTAGAACGCGGACGAATACTTCACCGCGTACGCCAGGACGGCCACGTCCTCCTTGCCGATGGTGTCCAGCGCGTCCCGGGCGACGCCGACCTGGCCGTCCATCATCCCGCTGGTCCCCACCACATGCGCACCCGCGTCGGCCTGCACCTGGGCCATCTCCGCGTACCGCTCCAGCGTCGCGTCGTTGTCGACGCGCCCGGCGGCGTCGAGCACCCCGCAGTGGCCGTGATCGGTGTACTCGTCCAGACAGAGGTCGGACATGATCACCAGGTCGTCGCCGACCTCCTCGCGCACCGCCCGGATCGCCACCTGGAGGATTCCCTCCGGGTCGGTCCCGGCCGTGCCGAGCGCGTCCTTCTTCGCGTCCTCCGGCACCCCGAACAGCATGATCCCCGAGACACCCGCGGACACGGCGTCCACGGCCGCCTTCCGCAGCGTGTCCAGGCTGTTCTGGACGACCCCGGGCATGGCCGAGATGGCGACGGGCTCGCCGACCCCCTCCCGCACGAACGCGGGCAGGACCAGGTCTGCCGGGTGCAGCCGCGTCTCGGCGACCATGCGCCGCATCGCGGGGGTGGTCCGCAGCCGACGGGGCCGGGTGCCGGGGAAGGAACCGTACACAGTCATGGTGAGTCGCCTCATGAGTCCGGAAAGGGCGGTTGTTCGGTGCCCTTCCACGCTACGCCGCAAGGCCGGCGTCCCGGGACGGGTACCCCCGCCCCGGGACGCTCAGGTCGTACGCCGCCGTCTCGATCCCGGTCGCCGTTCGCTGGGCCGGGTGACCGTTTCTCCTGCTTCCCGGGCCGCCTCCCGGCGCGCCGCGCCGAACGCCGCCAGCGCCTCAGCCAGCTTGTGCACCGAGGGCTCCGGCGCCAGCACGTCCACCCGCAGACCGTGCTCCTCCGCCGTCTTGGCGGTCGCCGGACCGATGCACGCGATGACGGTCACGTTGTGCGGCTTGCCCGCGATGCCGACCAGATTCCGCACGGTGGACGACGAGGTGAACATCACCGCGTCGAAACCCCCGCCCTTGATGGCCTCCCGAGTCTCGGCGGGCGGCGGCGACGCGCGCACGGTCCGGTAGGCCGTGACGTCATCGACCTCCCAGCCCAGCTCGATCAGCCCGGCCACCAGCGTCTCCGTGGCGATGTCGGCGCGCGGCAGGAACACCCGGTCGATCGGGTCGAAGACCGGGTCGTACGGCGGCCAGTCCTCCAGCAGCCCGGCCGCGGACTGCTCGCCACTCGGCACCAGGTCCGGCTTGACGCCGAAGTCGACCAGCGCGGCGCCTGTCTGCTCCCCGACGGCGGCGACCTTGATCCCCGCGAAGGCACGGGCGTCCAGCCCGTACTCCTCGAACTTCTCCCTGACGGCCTTCACCGCGTTGACGGAGGTGAAGGCGATCCACTCGTAGCGCCCGGTGACGAGCCCCTTGACCGCGCGCTCCATCTGCTGGGGCGTACGCGGCGGTTCGACCGCGATGGTCGGGACCTCGTGCGGTACGGCCCCGTACGACCGAAGCTGGTCGGAGAGCGACGCGGCCTGCTCCTTCGTACGCGGGACGAGCACCTTCCAGCCGAACAGCTGCTTCGACTCGAACCACGCGAGCTGGTCGCGCTGCGCGGGCGCGCTGCGCTCCCCGACCACGGCTATGACCGGCTGGTGCCCGGCCGCCGACGGCAGGACCTTCGCCTGCTTCAGCGTGAGCGCGATCGTGCCGAGCGTCGCGGACCAGGTGCGCTGGCGCGTCGTCGTACCGGCGACGGTGACCGTCATCGGCGTGTCCGGCTTGCGGCCGGCGGCGACGAACTCGCCCGCGGTCGCGGCGACCGTGTCGAGCGTCGCCGAGACCACCACCGTGCCGTCGCTCGCGCCGAGTTCGGTCCAGCAGCGCTCACCGGCCGTACGGCTGTCGACGAACCTGACGTCGGTGCCCTGCGCGTCCCGCAGCGGCACACCAGCGTAGGCGGGCACACCGACGGCGGCGGCGATACCGGGCACGACCTCGAAGGGAATGCCCGCGGCGGCGCACGCCAGCATCTCGGCGCCGGTGTCGCCGTCGAGACCGGGATCCCCGGTCACCGCACGGACGACCCGCTTGCCACCCCGCGCGGCCTCCATGACAAGATTGACGGCATCTCTGATCGCGGGGATACCGGCGGCTGTTGACGCATCGTCAACAATCGTCAGCTCAGGCGTGCTCACTCCCGCACGCGCATGGCCGCGTACGAGTTCGAGCACATCAGGCTCGGCGATCAGTACCTCCGCCCCCGCGAGCGCCTCGACGGCGCGGAGTGTCAGCAGACCCGGATCCCCGGGTCCGGCACCCAGGAAGGTGACGTGCCCTGATGCGGAGACGGCCGGATGATGGTCGGCGATGGGGCTCAAAGTGCTCGCTCCCCCATAAGACCGGCCGCACCCTTGGCGAGCATCTCGGACGCGAGTTCGCGACCGAGCGCGACGGCGTCGCCGTGCGACGTGGGTACGGGACCGGTGATGGACAACTGCACGAGCGTCGAGCCGTCGGTCGTGCCGACGACACCCCGCAGGCGCAGTTCGTTGACAAATCGCGCGTCCTGTCCGTCGCCCAGCAGGTCGGCCAGCGCACCCACAGGTGCGCTGCAGCCGGCCTCCAGGGCGGCGAGCAGGGAACGTTCCGCGGTGACGGCGATCCGCGTGTGCGGGTCGTCGAGGCCGGCGAGTGCGGCGGTGAGTTCCAGGTCGGAAGCCACGCATTCGACGGCGAGTGCCCCCTGGCCGGGGGCCGGCAGAACGGAGTCGACCGACAGGAAGTCGGTCACCTCGGCCGTCCTGCCGAGGCGGTTGAGACCGGCCGCGGCCAGCACGACCGCGTCGAGCTCACCGTCGTGGACGTAGCCGATCCGGGTGTCGATGTTCCCGCGTATCGGCACGGTCTCTATGAGCCGGCCGTGGTCCCGGGCGTACGCGTTGAGCTGCGCGGTGCGCCGCGCGGAGCCCGTACCGATCCTGGCGCCGTGCGGCAGCCGGTCGAAGGTCAGCCCGTCGCGTGCGATGAGCACGTCCCTGGGGTCCTCACGGCGCGGTACGGCGGCCAGCACGAGGGCGTCGGGCTGCGCGGTGGGCAGGTCCTTGAGCGAGTGGACGGCGAAGTCGACCTCGCCGCGCAGCAGCGCGTCGCGCAGCGCGGTGACGAAGACGCCGGTGCCGCCGATCTGGGACAGCTGCTCACGGGAGGTGTCGCCGTACGTGGTGATCTCGACGAGCTCGACGGCCCGTCCGGTCAACTCCCGTACGGCGTCGGCCACTTGCCCGGACTGGGCCATGGCCAGTCTGCTGCGCCTGGTGCCGAGTCTCAGTGTCTTCCCGGTCATACCCGCCCTCGGTTCTTGACGTCGACCGCGTTCCGGTCGCCGACCTCGTTGCGGTCCGCCCGGCTGACGGCGGCGACCGTCTGCGGGTCGAGGTCGAAAAGTTCACGCAGCGCGTCGGCGTAACCGGCGCCGCCGGGCTCACCGGCGAGCTGCTTCACCCGCACGGTCGGAGCGTGCAGCAGCTTGTCCACGACGCGGCGTACGGTCTGGGTGATCTCCGCGCGCTGCCGCTCGTCGAGGCCGGGGAGCCGGCCTTCGAGACGAGTGATCTCGCCGGCGACGACGGAGGCGGCCATGGCGCGCAGGGCGACCACGGTCGGGGTGATGTGCGCGGCGCGCTGGGCGGCGCCGAAGGCCGCGACCTCGTCGTTGACGATCCGCTTGACCTGGTCGACGTCGGCGGCCATCGGGGCGTCGGCCGACGCCTCGGCGAGGGACTCGATGTCGATCAGCCGGGCACCGCGCAGCCGGTGGACGGCCGCGTCGATGTCGCGGGGCATGGCGAGGTCGAGGAGCGCGAGGTCCCGGCCGCCGGCGAGGGCGGACTCGACGGCGTCGGCCGTCAGCACCAGCCCGGTGGCGCCGGTACAGGAGACGACGACGTCGGCACGTGTCAACTCGGCGTCGACGGTGCCCATGTCGACCGCGCGGGCCCTGACCCCCGTACCGCCGGGCTCGCCCAGGATCGTCACCAGCCGGTCCGCGCGGTCCGCGGTGCGGTTGGCGACGACGATCTCGGCGACCCCGGCGCGGGCGAGTGTCGCGGCGGCGAGCGAGGACATCGATCCGGCGCCGATCACCAGCGCCCGCCGGCCCCGGGCCCAGGCCCGTACGTCCGCGCCGGCGGCGAGCTGTTCGAGACCGAAGGTGACGAGCGACTGCCCGGCGCGGTCGATCCCGGTCTCGCTGTGGGCGCGCTTGCCGACGCGCAGCGCCTGCTGGAAGAGGTCGTTGAGGAGACGTCCCGCGGTGTGCGACTCCTGGCCGCCGGCGAGCGCGTCCTTGATCTGCCCGAGGATCTGCCCCTCGCCGACGACCATCGAGTCCAGTCCGCAGGCCACCGTGAGGAGATGGTGGACGGCGCGGTCCTCGTAGTGCACGTAGAGATAAGGGGTCAGCTCGTCCAGGCCGACACCGCTGTGCCGGGCGAGGAGCGTGGAGAGCTCGGCGACGCCCGCGTGGAACTTGTCCACGTCCGCGTACAGCTCGACCCGGTTGCACGTGGCGAGGACGACGGCCTCGGTCGCCGGTTCGGAGGCGAGTACGTCCTGAAGGAGCTTGATCCTGCTGTCCGGTGACAGCGACGCCCGGTCCAGCACGCTCACGGGCGCGCTGCGGTGGCTCAGACCGATGACCAGAAGACTCATGCCGGCATCACGGCGGGGACTTCCCCGTCGGGTCCCTTCCGGCTCGCGGTGGTGGAGCGGACCGGCGGCGGGGTGCCGGCCTCGGCCGCGGCGGCTTCCTCACCGGCCTTGCGCTGCTCGTGGAAGGCGAGGATCTGGAGCTCGATCGAGAGGTCGACCTTCCGTACGTCCACGCCGTCCGGCACGGTCAGCACGGTCGGCGCGAAGTTGAGGATCGAGGTGACGCCGGCGGCGACGAGGCGCTCGCAGACCTGCTGGGCACCGCCCGCCGGGGTCGCGATGACCCCGATGGAGACGCCGTTGTCGCTGATGATCCGCTCCAGCTCGTCCGTGTGCTGGACCGGGATCCCGGCGACCGGCTTGCCGGCCATCTCGGGGTCGGCGTCGATCAGCGCGGCGACCCGGAAGCCGCGGGAGGCGAATCCGCCGTAATTGGCGAGCGCGGCGCCGAGGTTGCCGATGCCGACGATGACGACCGGCCAGTCCTGTGTGAGGCCGAGTTCACGGGAGATCTGGTAGACGAGGTACTCCACGTCGTACCCGACACCGCGCGTTCCGTAGGAGCCGAGATACGAGAAGTCCTTGCGCAGCTTCGCGGAGTTGACCCCGGCGGCCACGGCGAGTTCCTCGGACGACACCGTGGGTACGGAGCGCTCGGAGAGTGCGGTGAGTGCCCGCAGATACAGCGGAAGGCGGGCGACCGTGGCCTCGGGGATTCCTCGGCTACGGGTCGCCGGTCGGTGAGTTCGGCCAGTTGCCACGGTGCTCCTGCGGGATGAGCGGGGCTGCAGGCGGCCGTATGTCCCAGGACCGCCCCGTCCTGTGCAGGTTATGCCTTTGTGAACGCGTGCACAAAGATTGTGTCCGCTTTGTCCGCGCAAAGTGACCGGCGTCACGCGACCCGTTCGAGGGATCTTGGAACCCTCGACCGTACCGGTCCGTTCAACCCATGATGGGGGCAAAGCAGTACAACTCCTCATGACCACACCCCCGAGACCACCCTCTCCGCGCCCGCCGAGCCGGTCGTCCCGGCTCTTCGGAAAAGGCTCGGCAAAGCGCCCACGATCGTAACCGTCTTTCTGTCAGGCCCCCAGTTCCTTGCGGAGACGATCGGCGTCCACGCGCCAGAAAGTGTGCTGCTCGCCGTCCACGAGCACGACCGGGATTTGCTCCCAGTAAGCGCGACGCAGCTCTTCGTCGACCGTGATGTCCTTCTCCTCCCAAGATGCCCCGGTCTCGGCGCACACCGCGGCCACGACGGCGCGCGCGTCGTCACAGAGATGACAGCCGGGTTTGGAGACGAGCGTCACCACACGCTCGGCCGGATTCTTCTTCGTACGACGCAGGAGAGGGCTCATGCCGTCCATTCTCCGCGCCCCGCGAAGACCCCCCGGACAGGGCCCGGCCCTCCGCCTTCTCGGAGAGTTCACACCGACGGCACCCCGGCGCGTCCGGAAGTACCGAACAGACTGACTATGCTCACGCTATGGCCGCACTGGGATGGCTCACCCCCCGTAAGCGCTCCGCGACAGCACGGAGCGTGCTCGCGGGTGAGGCCGCAGCAGAGGCAGGACTCAAGTCGTCACAGGAGATCGACGGCGTCGGCGCGGCACCGACAGGCACCGCCGCCGACCCGGCCGTGCCGGACTTCCCCGTCTTCGGTGACGCGCGCGCCGCTGCCTTCTTCGACCTGGACAACACCGTCATGCAGGGCGCCGCGATCTTCCACTTCGGCCGCGGGCTCTACAAGCGGAAGTTCTTCCAGCGCCGCGAACTGGCCAGATTCGCCTGGCAGCAGACCTGGTTCCGGCTCGCCGGCGTCGAGGACCCGCAGCACATGCAGGACGCCCGCGACAGCGCGCTGTCCATCGTCAAGGGCCACCGGGTCTCCGAGCTGATGTCCATCGGCGAGGAGATCTACGACGAGTACATGGCCGACCGCATCTGGCCCGGCACCCGCACGCTCGCCCAGGCACACCTCGACGCCGGGCAGCAGGTCTGGCTGGTGACCGCCGCGCCCGTCGAGACGGCCACGATCATCGCCCGGCGCCTCGGCCTGACCGGCGCGCTCGGCACCGTCGCCGAGTCGATCGACGGCGTCTACACCGGCAAGCTCGTCGGCGAGCCGCTGCACGGCCCGGCGAAGGCCGAGGCGGTACGGGCACTGGCCGCGGCCGAGGACTTCGACCTGGACCGCTGCGCGGCGTACAGCGACTCGCACAACGACATCCCGATGCTCTCGCTCGTCGGACATCCGTACGCGATCAACCCGGACAGCAAGCTCCGCAAGCACGCCAAGGACCGCGAATGGCGGTTGCGCGACTACCGGACGGGCCGCAAGGCGGCCAAGGTCGGCATCCCGGCGGCAGCCGGGGTCGGGGCGCTGGCAGGCGGCACGGCCGCTGCGGTGGCACTGCACCGCCGCCGCCGCTGACCCGGCGCCGACCCGCCGCCGCTGCCTGACTCAGGCACAACAGATCACCTCAGCTGACAGATCGTGACACCAAGCGATCAATAACTGCTCACGATGTGCTACTTGATTCGCCGTATAGGCGTAACAGAAGCGACGTAATCGATGATTTGAGCAACTGGGTGTAGTGCTGCCTGTACGAAGCGTTATTCTCCTCAGACGCATACCGGACCCCACACGTCGCCACGACGAGTGAATGGTCCCGCACTGAACGTGATGGAAGCTCTGCCTCTGGGAGTCCCGTGTACCCACACGTCGGGGTTGACGCCTCGGGCCTGGCTACGCTGCGCGCATCGGTCCTCGACCACTTGCGCGGCTTCGTCCCCACCGCGTACGCCGTCCCCGCCCTCGCCGCCGCGGCCCCTGCCGTGAGCGGCCCGATTGGTCCTTGCTATGCCCTGGCGAACGGTGGTGCGGCGGTCGGCAGACGGGGAAGCCGGCACAGCGCCACCACCGCCTCCTCCACCCCTGTCCGCCGCCCCACGGCCGACAGCGACAGCGCCCGCATGATGGAGCTCGTCGAGCGCGCCCAGGCCGGCGAGGCCGAAGCGTTCGGCAGGCTGTACGACCAGTACAGCGACACCGTCTACCGCTACATCTATTACCGCGTGGGCGGCAAGGCAACCGCGGAGGACCTCACCAGTGAGACCTTCCTGCGCGCCCTGCGCCGTATCTCCACATTCACCTGGCAGGGCCGCGACTTCGGCGCCTGGCTGGTCACGATCGCTCGGAACCTGGTCGCGGACCACTTCAAATCGAGCCGCTTCCGACTGGAAGTGACCACAGGCGAAATGCTCGACGCCAACGAGGTCGAGCGCAGCCCGGAGGACTCCGTCCTTGAGTCCCTCTCCAACGCCGCGCTGCTCGAAGCCGTACGGAAACTCAACCCCCAGCAGCAGGAGTGCGTGACCCTGCGCTTCCTGCAAGGGCTCTCGGTCGCCGAGACCGCCCGGGTCATGGGGAAGAACGAAGGAGCGATCAAAACCTTGCAGTACCGGGCCGTTCGCACACTGGCGCGGCTGCTCCCGGAGGACGCCCGCTGATACGTACCGACGGGTCCGGCGCACCGTTCAACTCACCGTTCAACTCACGGTCGGTGACGCCTCGATGACGCACTGGTCCGATCATCTTTCGCGCGTAACCCAAGTGCCGCGACGCTCGTTGTGCGGGATGCAGGCTCCCTGTGGATGCGCTCAAGGCGTGCAACCTTCCGAACCCTCAGGGGAGTCGATCGTCATGACGAGAGGAGGTGCCGCCAGTGATCGCGAATGTCTCGGCACACCGGCGGGCGAACGCCTTCGCCCAGGCCCTGGAAGACCGGGCGCCCCAGGGCGAGGCGGCGGAGCAGCCCGCCGCTTCGGCCGAACCGACTGAGCAGGGGCGGCTGTTGGCCCTGGCGACCGGTCTCGGAGAACTACCGAGACCCACGCTGGACCCCGAGGTCAAGGTGGTGCAACGGGCACAGCTCGTGGCAGCCATGGAGGCCATGCTTCAGGAGGGCACCGCGGACGGACGGGCGGACACCGGCCCCGCGGTGCCCGAGCAGCGGCGGACATCCGGGAGAGGAGCCCACCGGGCGTCCCCGCTCCGGGGACTCCGGAGGCTCCGGCCGAAGTCCCGCTGGTCCAAAGGGCTCGCGGCCGGAGGTCTCACCGTCGGTGTCGCCGCCGGCGCCTTCGGCGGAGTGGCCGCCGCCAGTTCCGATGCCCTGCCCGGTGATTCGCTGTACGGGCTGAAGCGCGGCATGGAGGACTTCAAGCTGGGCCTGGCCGACGAGGACGCCGACCGCGGCGGTCTCTATCTCGACCACGCGTCGACCCGGCTGAGCGAAGCCCGCCGCCTGCTCGAACGTGGCCGCTCCGGCGCGCTCGACCATGAATCGCTCGGCGAGATCCGCCGGACGCTCAACGGCATGAGTCACGACGCCACCGAAGGCCACCGGCTGCTGAACCAGGCGTACGAGAAGGACGGCAAGATCAAGTCGATCGCGACGCTCTCCTCGTTCTCCGCGTCGCACCGCGCCATCTGGGACGGCGTGCGGGACCAGCTGCCACCGCAGCTGAGCGACGTGGGCAGCCAGGTCAACTCGGTGTTCGACGCCATAGACGAGGACGTCGCCCCGCTTCAGTCGCTGCTGCCCCGCTCCCCGGACCAGGACCGGCGCCCACAGAATCCGGGCGGCGCCACCACCAACGAGTCCAACGGCTCGGGCGGCGGCCCGGACATCGGCCCGTCACCGTCGAAGTCGGCCCCCGACACGGGCCGTACGGACAACGGCGGGAAGCCGAGCCCGTCCGGTCCCGGAGCCACGGAGAACGACGGGCTGCTGCCCACCGCCCCCGGCGATCTGCTCAACCCGCCACCGGGCGACGGCCTTCCGTCGGCGCCCGGCCAGGGCGGCATCCCCCCGGCCCCGGACATCACGATCCCGCCGCTGCTGCCCGACCTGCTGCCGGGTCTGGGCATCGACACCGAGGACGTGGACTGACGAAGGCGCGGCAGCCGGAAGAGGAGGGGGGGGGGGGGCGGCCCCCCCCCCAAGAAAAAGAGGCGAAACGCGGGGACAAAAAAACAGAACCCGCCGCGGACAAAAGGGTTTTTGTAGGGTGTGTTTTATAGGA
>NZ_JBHXRX010000001.1:0-7354 GCF_042714995.1 Streptomyces sp. NPDC058665 | reverse complement strand
CCCGACGCCCCTCCCCTCCTCTCATACGTGCGAACGCGGCGTCAGAAGAAGACCGACCGCCGCTGTACGAGCAGTTTGTAGAGCGTGTGCTGGATCTGCTCCCGCACCTGATCGGTCAGGTTGAACATCAGCATCGGATCCTCGGCCGCCTCCGGCGGATAGCCGTCCGTCGGAATCGGCTCGCCGAACTGGATCGTCCACTTCGTCGGCAGCGGCAGCGCGCCGAGCGGCCCGAGCCACGGGAACGTCGGCGTGATCGGGAAGTACGGGAATCCCAGCAGCCGGGCCAGCGTCTTGGAGTTGCCGAGCATCGGGTAGATCTCCTCCGCCCCGACGATCGAGCACGGCACGATCGGCACGCCCTGCCGCAGCGCGGTCGAGACGAATCCGCCCCGGCCGAAGCGCTGCAACTTGTAGCGCTCACCGAAGGGCTTGCCGAGGCCCTTGAAACCCTCCGGCATCACACCGACGATCTCGCCGCGCTGGAGCAGCCGTTCGGCGTCCTCCGCGCAGGCCAGGGTGTGACCGGCCTTGCGCGCTAGTTCGTTGACGACCGGCAGCATGAACACCAGGTCCGCGGCGAGCAGTCGCAGATGGCGGCCGGCGGGATGGTTGTCGTGGACGGCGACCTGCATCATCAGGCCGTCCAGCGGGAGGGTGCCGGAGTGGTTGGACACCACCAGGGCGCCGCCGTCCGAGGGGATGTTCTCGATGCCCTTCACCTCCACGCGGAAGTAGTTCGCGTAGAGGGGCCGGATCAGCGACATCAGGACCTGGTCGGTGAGTTCCTTGTCGTAACCGAACTCGTCCACCTCGTAGTCGCCCGTGACCCGGCGCCGCAGGAAGGCGAAGCCCTGGGCGAGCCGCCGGTCCCAGTCGCCCCCACCGGGCCGGGGCTCGGCATCGGTCTCGGGCCGGACATCGTCCGCCCCGGTCTCGCTCGCCGCAGCTGCCGCACCGGCCTGGGTCGGATCGGCGTCCCGCGCGTCGCCGCCGGCGGCGTCCCGCGTCCCGTCCGGCTGATCGGGAACGGACGAGAGCGACGACTGCGGCCCCGAACCCGGCTGGGACGAGGCGGACTTGCCGCGCCCCTGCGCGCGCTTCGCGGCGGCGTCCTTCGAAGACTTCGCCGCCTTCGAAGACTTCGCGGCTTTCGAAGTCCCGCCGCCGGTGCCGGCGGCGCCGCCCAGCCGCGCCGCGCGCCGTGACCGGGGCTCTTCGCCGAAGGGGATGACCTTGGCATCGGCCATGTCAGATGCGCTCCTTGCTGACGAGGGTGGCGAGCCGGTCGACCGCGTCGGCGACAGCCTCCGGCGGCAACAGCCCGGCACCCCGGCTACGTGCGAAGTCCGTGAAGGCCTCCGCCGTCGTGTACGTGGGTACGAACCCCAGTGTCTCGCGCATCTGGTCCGTGCTGACGACCCTGCCGTGGGTCAGCAGCCGGATCTGCTCCGGCGAGAAGTCCGTCACACCGAGCGTGCGCAGCGCGGAGCCGACCCAGGTCACCGCGGGCAGCAGAACGGGCACCGTCGGCCTGCCCAGACGCCGGGAGCACTGCGAGAGCAACAGCACACCGTCACCTGCGATGTTGAAGGTCCCGCTGTTGAGCGTGCCGCGCCTCGGCTCGTGCAGGGCGATCCGCAGGACGTCGATGACGTCGTCCTCGTGGACGAACTGGAGCCGCGGATCGTAGCCGAAGACCGTCGGCAGCACGGGCAGCGCCAGATACTCGGCGAGCGGTGAATCCGCCGCCGGCCCCAGGATGTTCGCGAAGCGCAGTACGCACACCGCCACATCGGGACGGCGGCGCGCGAACCCGCGCACGTACCCCTCGACCTCCACCGCGTCCTTCGCGAAGCCGCCGCTGGGCAGCGACTTGGGCGGGGTGTTCTCGGTGAAGACGGCCGGGTCCCGGGGCGCGGAGCCGTACACGCTCGTGCTCGACTTGACGACCAGGCGCTCGACGGTGGGCGACTTCTGGCAGGCGCCGAGCAGTTGCATCGTGCCGATGACGTTCGTCTCCTTGACGGCCGTCCGGCCGCCGGTGCCCAGCGGCGTGCCCGTCACGTCCATGTGCACGACCGTGTCGACGGAATGCTCGGCCAGGACCCGCGCTATGGCGGGCTGACGGATGTCCGCCCGGACGAAATCGGCACCGCCGAGACTGTGCTCGGGAGTGACGGCGTCCACACCGATGACCCGGTCCACCTCGGAGTCGCGCAGGATTCTCCGTACGAGACGGCTGCCGAGCTGGCGCGCCACTCCGGTCACGAGCACGACCTTGCCCAAGATCAGCGCCTTCCCCTGAATTCGATGTCCGACCCAAGCACATTGCTTGTCCCAGCCGTCACCGTAGCGGGTCGCCGTAGCCGGGGGACGGCCGCACGAGGCTCTTCTCCGGAGCTTCGCGAAATCTTTGAGCCGTAACGCACCACGGCCCTCCCACCTGCATGGTGGAAGGGCCGCGATGTCACGTACAGCTGTCGCTCACTTCTTGTTACGACGCTGAACGCGGGTGCGCTTGAGCAGCTTGCGGTGCTTCTTCTTGGCCATCCGCTTACGCCGCTTCTTGATAACAGAGCCCACGACTACCCTCGCTCACTTCTCTTCACTCGGTGCGGGGCGTCTGGGCCCACACGACCTACGTTGGCCCAGCCTACCCGTCGCCGGGTGAGGGACGTAATCCGAGGGAAATCTCAGGCGGATTCGACCCCCACGAAAGACTCGCGGAGATACTCGTGAACCGCTTGCTCCGGAACCCGGAAAGACCTGCCCACCCGGATCGCCGGCAGATGACCACTGTGCACCAATCGATACACGGTCATCTTCGACACTCGCATGACCGAGGCGACTTCCGCCACGGTAAGGAACTTGACCTCGTTGAGAGGCCTCTCGCTGCCAGCAGCCATGACCCACCTGTACCTTCCGCACCCGACGCGCACCGGCTTCCCCTCCGGTGACTCTTCGTCGCTGTGCGCTCACACCCCAGAGTAGGGGCGGGTGGTACGAGTGGGGAAGAGGAGCAGCACATGGCCGCCTACTGTGACAGACACGCTCGATTGAGTACATAGCGAGTCAGTGGACGGTAGCAATCGGACCGGACACCGTCGTCAACCGGAACCACGGCGGACACGCGGCCCTCCGCCTCACCGACGAAGAGCGCCGGATCGTCGGTGTCGGCCAGCCCGATGGCCTCGATGCCCAACTGACCTGCCCCGCAGACCCATCCGTGATCTCCGACGACCAACTCCGGGAGCGGCCCGCCCGCCTCCGCCGCACCGTCCAGCGCGACCCGAACGGGGAGGGGGGAATGGCTGTGTGCGCCGGTCTCACTCCCGGCGTGCGAGGCTTCGGATTCCCGCACCAACGCGACTCCCCGTACGTACTCCAGGCGGTACGTGCGTACGCCGAACCGGGTCGTTATGTCGATACATCGCCCCTTCGCCGGGGTGAGAACGACGCATCCCGCCGCCGACAAAGCGTCTGCCAACCCCGCATAGAAGCCGATCAACCGGTGCGGATGCCCGGTCCCGAACAGCACGGGAGCCCGCCGGCCGGCAGCCGCGCCGAGCCGCTCGGCGAAGGCGTCGAGGCTGCTCAATGTCCGCTCGGGGTCGATGACATCGCCGCCCGAGACATGCGCGGGGTCCCCCGACACTCCGCAGCGGTCGGCCATGAGCCGCAGCAAGTCGCGCTCGTGCCAGGCCCGTTCGGGGGTCAGGCCCAGCGTCACGCGCGGATCGCGGGCGGCGAAGAGCCGGTAACTGCGCAGGCTCTGCTCCCGCGTGGTGGCCACCGGGCCGGCCAGACGGGCGGCCAGCAGATGGGCCCGGAGGGCGTCGGTACTCGGCACGGTCCCGATGGTCCCGCACCGGGGGAGATACGGGGCCAAAACGGTTGCGGGACCGCACAGTTGGAGTAGCCGGCAGGTCGTGCGACGCGCCGGCCCGGGGTCAGGCCAGCAGCCCTCGCAGCGGGAAGGACGCCTTGCGGGTCGCGATGATCGCCTGGTCCAGCCGGTCGGCCGGGTCGTAACCCGCGTCCCAGGACTCCCAGTTCGCCGTACGCCCGTCCGTCATCCGATGCGGCGCGGACTCACGCGTACGGGCGTACACCTCGTCCCGCCACTCCTCCGGCACCACCGTCTTCGGATCGATGGGCGCGTGCGCCGCGATCGCCACCAGATGCGTCCAGGAACGCGGCACGACGTCCACGACCGAGTATCCGCCACCGCCGAGAGCCACCCAGCGGGCCTCGTCGACGTAGGCGTGGGCGAGTTCGTGGCAGGAGGCCTGCACGGCGCGCTGCGCGTCGAGCGACACCGCGAGATGGGCCAGCGGGTCCTCGAAGTGCGTGTCGGCGCCGTGCTGTGTCACCAGCGCCTGCGGGCGGAAGTCCGCGAGCAGTTCGGGTACGACGGCGTGGAAGGCCCGCAGCCATCCCTCGTCGCCCGTCCCCGCGGGCAGCGGCAGATTGACAGCGCTGCCCTCGGCCGCGTCCCCGCCCGTCTCCTCCGGCCAGCCGGTCTGCGGGAAGAGCGTGCGGGGATGCTCGTGCAGCGAGATGGTCAGCACACGCGGGTCGTCCCAGAACGACGCCTGGACACCGTCCCCGTGGTGCACGTCCACGTCCACGTACGCGACGCGCTCCGCGCCCAGCTCCAGGAAGCGGGCGACGGCGAGCGAGGCGTCGTTGTAGACGCAGAAGCCCGAGGCCGCCGCGGGCATCGCGTGGTGCAGGCCGCCGGCGAAGTTCACGGCGTGGTTCGTCTCCCCGCGCCATACCGCGTCGGCGGCTCCGACCGACTGCCCGGCGATGAGCGCGGACGCCTCGTGCATGCCGGCGAAGGCCGGATCGTCGGGTGTCCCAATGCCGTACGAACCGTCGGCGGACCGCGGATCGGCCGAGTAGCGCCGTACCGCTTCGACGTACTCCTGGCGGTGGACGAGTCTCAGCGTGGAATCCCCGGCGGAGGGCGCGGGGACCACGTCCACCTTGCTGTCCAGCCCGTACGCGCGTACGAGCTCCCTGGTCAGTGCCAGCCGCACCGGGTCCATCGGGTGACTCGCCCCGAAGTTGTAACCCGTTACGGCGTCATCCCACATCAGCTGCGCGCGACCGGTCATGCCTGCCACCGTATCGGGCGGCACCGTCGGCGAACGACGGGGCGTACACCAGCGTCACCAGGATCATCAGCATCGGTACGAGCATCGCGCCCCGGTAGCTCCACACGTCACCGAGGGCGCCGACGAGGGGAGAACCGATGAGGAACCCCACGTAGTTGAAGATGTTCAGCCGGGCGACGGCCGCGTCGCTGGCGCCGGGGAACATCCGCCCGGCGGCGGCGAAGCACTGCGGCACGAGGACGCAGAGCCCGAATCCGAGCACCGTGAACCCCAGAATCCCCACCCACGCGCCGGGCGCCAGCGCGACCACCGCGAACCCGGCGGCGGCGAAGAGCGCCCCGAACCGCACGACGGCGACCGGGCCGAAGCGGCGTACGCCGAGGTCACCGGCGGCGCGGCCAAGGAGGGTGGTGACCATGTAGGCGTTGTACGGAACGGTGGCGACCTCGTCGGAGCTGCCCAGCACGTCCTGGAGGTACTTGGCGCTCCAGTTGGAGACGGTGGAGTCACCGATATAGGCGAAGGTCATGACGAGACAGAGGGGCAGGAGGGCCTTGAAGGCCACGCTGCCGGCGGTGGTGGCTTTCCCGTCACCGGTGTTGGTGCCGGTGTCCGTCTCCGTCACCGTGTCCGCTTCTGTGTACCAGCGACTCCCGACGAGCGCGGCCGGCAACAGCACGACGACGACCGGCAGATAGGACACCAGCAGCGACAGATCCCAGTGCGCGCCGGCCCAGGCGAGCGAGGCCCCGGCGATACCCCCGAGGCTGTACGTGGCGTGGAATCCGAGCATGATGCTGCGCCCGTACGCCCGTTGAAGGCGCACGCCCAGCATGTTCATCGACGCGTCGAGAGCACCGACCGACAGCCCGAACCCACCGAGCGCCACGGCGAGCTGCCACACCTGATCACCGGCGGCCACGCCGAGGAGAGCGAGCAGCACAACGGGCTGGGCCCAGCGCAGTACGACACGGGGCCGCACGTGCGCGACGATCTTCTCGGTGAGCACGCTCCCCACACCGGCGAGAATCGGCACGGCCGCGAGGAACACCGGCAGCAGGCCGTCCGATATCCCGTACCGGTCCTGGATGGCGGGAATGCGCGTGACGAGGAGGGCGAAGGCGACCCCTTGCACGAGGAAGCTCAGGGCCAGGGCCACCCGTCCGTGTCTCAACCGCACATCTGCGTTGACCGGTATGCCTGTCATGGCCGGACAGCGTATGGCTCAGCGCTACCCAGGGGTAGATGGATCACCCAAGCAGTTCCAGGAGCTCGGTCATCGAGGAGAAGTACCCCGTCGCCCCCGGCAGCTTCTCTGCAGGGGTCATCGCGGTGAACGCGTACACATCCATCCCGGCCGCCCGCGCCGCGGCCAGACCGAGCGGACTGTCCTCGACAACGACGCACCGCGCGGGCTCCACGTCCATCCGGTCGGCGGCGTGCAGAAAGAGATCTGGGGCCGGCTTGCCGCGCCCGACGTCCTGCGCGCTGAAGACGATCCCGGGCTCGAACCACCGGTCCAGCCCGGTCTTACGGTGTCCCACCCGGATCCGCTCATGGCTCCCGGACGACGCGACGCAGTACGGCTGCCCGTCGGCGACCAGCTTGCCCAGCACCTCGGGAACACCCTCGACGGGCTCCAACTCCCGCTCGAACGCGGCGAACACGCGACGGTGCAGGGTGTCGTCGAAGTCGGCGGGCAGCTGCTGCCCGGTCCTCTCCCGTACGAGGTCGTGCACCCGGTGGACCGCGGCGCCCATGTAGTCGCGGAGGGAATCCTCGTACGTGGTCGGATGTCCGAGCTCGGTGAGATAGCCGGCAAGGATGGTGTTGGAAAGCGGCTCGCTGTCGACGAGGACGCCGTCGTTGTCGAAGATAACCAGTGCATAGCGCATACACCGACTGTAAACGGCCCCTGAACGCAGAAATGCCTCGGCCCCCGGACGAATGGTCCAGGGGCCGAGGCCAATAATTGTTCGGCGGCGTCCTACTCTCCCACAGGGTCCCCCCTGCAGTACCATCGGCGCTGAAAGGCTTAGCTTCCGGGTTCGGAATGTAACCGGGCGTTTCCCTCACGCAATGACCACCGAAACACAGTGAAACAATCTTGAACAGCCGGTTGACAGCACAACTGTTCGTTGTCTCAGAACTAACACAGTGGACGCGAGCAACTGAGGACAAGCCCTCGGCCTATTAGTACCGGTCAACTCCACACCTCACAGTGCTTC